>SLAT01000116.1 GCA_007126715.1 Roseinatronobacter sp. | reverse complement strand
CGTTCTGAAGATACGCAATCGCGCTCGCCACGCCAGCCCTTGGAGCACCAGATGCCCGAGCCGTCCTCGCTCGCCTTGTCGGCCAGGAACATGATGATCTGCTTGCGGGCGGCGCTGCCGAAGCGGCGGTCGGCGCATTCGTTTGCGACACGCCAGCTCATTGCAGGGCCTCGCCAAGCCCGAAACCGGCCTCAACTTGTACAGGTTTTGTACAGAAATCCCGTCGATAGCGCCCGAATTGCCGGGAAATCAAACGGGCGTTTCCGCAGCCGCTTTCGCAAGCCCCTGACAAAACGCCATATTTTATTGGTTTTTTTGGTGACCCCGACAGGATTCGAACCTGTAACCTGCCCCTTAGGAGGGGGCTGCTCTATCCAGTTGAGCCACAGGGCCGCCGCGGGCCTAGCCCTTAGCGGCTTTTTGGGCTGCTGTCACCTGTGGTTTGTCTCTCTTGTCATCAAGTGCTTGGCCGTTGCGATTTGTGGCGCTAACATAGTCTTATTCGTATCCAGACAGGAAATTGCCCGTGCCCCCTTATTTGCCCCCAGAAGCGCAACGCCCCCTGACACTGCGTGATGTGTCCGAAGCAAGCGGTGTCAGTGAGATGACGGTCAGCCGGGTTTTGCGCAATCGTGCGGATGTGTCGCCGGCGACGCGGGAAAAGGTGCTCGCGGCGGCGAAGATGCTGGGATATGTGCCCAACAAGATTGCAGGCGCGCTTGCGAGCCAAAGGGTCAATCTGGTAGGGGTGGTGATTCCGTCGCTGTCCAACATGGTGTTTCCCGAAGTCCTGGCCGGTATTTCCGCGGCGCTGGAGGATTCGGGGTTGCAGCCGGTTTTTGGCGCAACCGATTACAAGGCCGAGCGTGAAGAGAATGTCATTTATGAAATGCTGTCCTGGCGTCCTTCCGGGATGATCGTCGCCGGGTTGGAGCATACCGAGGCCGCGCGTGCGATGTTGGCGAATTCCGGGATTCCGATTGTCGAGATCATGGATATTGATGGGGAGCCGGTTGATTCGATGGTGGGTATCTCTCACCGGCGCGCCGGGCGCGAAATGGCAGAGACGATCCTTGCCGCAGGATACCGCAAAATCGGGTTTCTGGGGTCCAAAATGCCGGATGATCACCGCGCGCGCAAACGTGTGGAGGGGTTCACTCAGGCCTTGGAGGATGCGGGCGTGAAACTGGCCGAGGTCGAGCATTATGCGGGCGGGTCATCATTGGCCAAGGGCCGCGAAATGACCGAGGCGATCCTCTCTCGGCGTCCTGATCTGGATTTTCTTTATTTTTCCAATGACATGATCGGGGCGGGCGGGTTGCTATACTGCCTTGACAAAGGGTTGGATGTGCCGGGGCAAATCGGGCTTGCCGGGTTCAATGGGTTGGAGTTGCTGGACGGGTTGCGCTTGCGCCTTGCCACGACGGATTCTTGCCGCCGCGAAATTGGCCTGGGTGCCGCCGCAATCGTGGCGGGCAAGAATGATGATGGCATAATCGGTGGAAAAAAGATCGAATTATCGCCGATTGTTAACCGTGGCGATACAATCCGAGTGGGCACCGCCCATAGCGCCGCTGCAAGCTGATACATTCTTCGTTTTCTGCTGCGTGTCTGTGACGCCCCACTGGCTTGCCCAAGGGCTTCCACTTGGTGCGCCATGGGGTTACATACGGGCGAAATCACGGGATGAATGGGGCCGGACAGATGGCGATGGACAAGAATTTTGACGCGAAAACCGCCGAAGCGCGGATTGCTGCCAAATGGGATACGGCGGGTGCGTTCCGGGCTGGGGCGAACAAGGCGCGTGACGAGTCCTTTTGCATCATGATCCCGCCGCCCAATGTCACGGGCAGCCTGCATATGGGCCATGCATTCAACAACACGCTGCAAGATATTCTGGTGCGTTGGCACCGGATGCGAGGCTTTGACACGCTGTGGCAGCCGGGGCAGGACCATGCAGGCATTGCCACGCAGATGGTTGTCGAGCGTGGCCTTGCCGCCGAAGGCAAGAAACGCACCGATTTCACGCGCGAGGAATTTCTGGCCAAGGTCTGGGACTGGAAGGCGCAATCTGGCGGCACGATCATCAACCAGCTCAAGCGGCTGGGGGCAAGCTGTGACTGGTCGCGCAATGCGTTTACCATGTCTGGCGCGCCGGGTGCGCCCGAAGGCGAGGAGGGCAACTTCCATGATGCCGTGATCAAGGTGTTTGTGGATATGTATAACAAGGGCCTGATTTACCGTGGAAAAAGGCTGGTCAACTGGGACCCGCATTTCGAAACCGCGATTTCCGATCTTGAGGTCGAGAATATCGAGACTGACGGTAATATGTGGCATTTCAAATACCCGCTCGCGGGTGGCGCAACCTACCGCTACATCGAGAAGGATGAAGAAGGCACTGTAATCGTTGATGAAATGCGCGATTACATCAGCATTGCAACAACGCGCCCCGAAACCATGTTGGGGGATGGGGCTGTAGCGGTTCATCCATCAGATGAACGTTATGCGCCAATTGTAGGAAAACTATGTGAAATTCCGGTTGGACCGACGGAGTACCGCCGCTCGATTCCGATCATCACCGATGAGTATCCTGACCCGAATTTCGGGTCTGGTGCGGTCAAGATCACGGGCGCGCATGATGCCAATGACTATGGCGTGGCCAAGCGCGGGGGCATCCCGATGTATCGGCTGATGGATACCCGCGCGCAGATGCGCGACGATGGCGCAGCATATGCTGAGGCCGCCGCGATTGCGGGTGCCGTGGCGCGGGGCGAGCGGGTTTTGTCAGAGGCAGAGGCCGATGCGCTGAACCTTGTGCCCGACCATCTGCGGGGGCTGGACCGCTACGAGGCCCGCAAGGCGGTGGTGGATGAAATCACATCCGAAGGGCTGGCGGTGATGACCCGCGCGGATGATCTGCGGCTGGGGCGCAAGCTGGGCGAGGACGAAGACCCCGCCGCCCTTGTGCCGCTGGTCGAGGCGAAGAAGATCATGCAACCCTTTGGCGACCGGTCGAAAACCGTGATCGAGCCGATGCTGACCGACCAGTGGTTTGTCGATGCTGAAAAGGTTGTCGGGCCAGCACTGGACGCCGTGCGTTCGGGGCGCGTGAAGATCATGCCGGAGAGCGGTGAGAAGACCTATTACCACTGGTTGGAGAATATCGAGCCGTGGTGCATCTCGCGGCAATTGTGGTGGGGGCATCAGATCCCGGTTTGGTATGGGCCGCAAGAGAACCACATCGATGGGCGCCGCAACGGGTTCGAGGACTCCGAGTTTACCGTCCGTTTCTGCGCGCCCACGTTTCGTGAAGCCGCAGAGCTCGCCAAGAAACATTACGGAGTTTCTCGCGCGGTTGAGGAGGAGAGAGTCGCCGGGAGTTCTTACGGTCATTATGGAGCCGACGAGTACTGCGTTCAGCTTTCATTGGGCAAGAGTGAGGAGATTGCGGAGGATTTTGTTTGGCTTCGTCGCGACCCGGACGTTCTCGACACCTGGTTTTCTTCGGGTCTCTGGCCCATCGGCACGCTGGGCTGGCCGGAAGCGACCGAGGAATTGCAGAAATACTTCCCCACGAGCGTCCTCGTCACCGGGCAGGATATCCTGTTCTTCTGGGTCGCGCGGATGATGATGATGCAGCTGGCCGTGGTCGGAGAAGTGCCGTTTGGCCATGTTTATCTGCATGGCCTTGTGCGCGACGCCAAGGGCAAGAAGATGTCCAAGTCCTTGGGCAATGTCGTCGATCCGCTGGAGATCATCGACGAATTTGGCGCGGATGCGTTGCGCTTTACCAATGCCTCTATGGCCAGCCTTGGCGGGGTGTTGAAGCTGGATACGCAGCGCATTGCGGGCTATCGCAATTTCACCACCAAGCTGTGGAATGCCTGCCGCTTTGCCGAAATGAACGGGGTCTGGGAGGGGCACAGCACGCAGGCCATGCCGCCCGAGGCGAAGGCGACTGTCAACCGCTGGATCATCAGTGAAACCGCGCGGGTGCGCGAAACGGTGGATGCGGCGCTGGCGGAGTATCGCTTCAACGATGCGGCGAATGCGCTTTATGCCTTTGTCTGGGGCAGGGTGTGTGACTGGTATGTGGAATTTGCAAAGCCCCTGTTCGATGGTGAGGACGCGGCCGAGACGCGCGCGACAATGGGTTGGGTGCTGGATCAATGCATGATCCTGCTGCATCCGATGATGCCCTTCATCACCGAGGAACTCTGGGGGCTGACCGGCCAGCGCGACAAGCTGTGCGCCCATGCCGACTGGCCCGAATACGGGGCTGAACTGGTCGATGCGGATGCCATGCGCGAAATGCGTTGGGTGCTTGCGCTGATTGAAGGGATCCGTTCGGCGCGCGCGCAATTGCGGGTGCCGGTGGGGTTGAAGTTGAACATGGTTCAGCTTGATCTGGATGAGCAGGGCCGCGCGGCGCTGGCGCGCAATATGGCGCTGGTGATGAAACTGGCGCGGATTGCCTCGCTGGAGGAGGTGGAGAGCCTGCCCAAAGGCTCGATCACGGTAACGGTTGAGGGGGGCACATTCGGCCTGCCGCTGGAAGGGGTGATCGATATTGCCGCCGAACGCGACCGGCTGGAGAAAACCTGTGCCAAGGCCGAAAAGGAAATGGGCGGGATTGAAGGGCGGTTGCGCAACCCGAAATTTGTGGCCAGCGCGCCCGATGAGGTGGTGACTGAAGCGCGCGAGCGCGCGCAGGTTCTGGGCGCGGAAGTGGAGCGCTTGCGCGCGGCGATTACGCAACTGGATGGGGTCGCCTAAGCAGGCGGAAGGGGGGCGTGCTTGCCCCCCATCGAGGGGGGACGCGCCCGCGTCGGGCCTGAAGGCCCTTCGTCGCCGCCCTATCTGTCGGTTTGTGTGGCCTGTCTTGCGGGGTGAAAATCGACGCAGATCGCGTGCATTTCGGGCTGGGTCAGCATGCTTTGCGTGCAGTGGCAGTAGATGGCACTATTATCGGTTTCGCAATGACTGCAATCGGAACAGGTTCCGAAGACAGGCGCATCCTTGGCTTGCGCCAGATCGGCGATTGCCTGTCCCAAAACATCGGCAAGGACTTCTTTCGCGTCTTGCGGCAGGCGCGCAAGAACCTGACGCAGGTTCTTCAACGGATCATGGAGCAACAGCTCATGCCCTGCTTCCGTCACGTCCAGAACCGTGCTGCGCCCGTCCGATTGATGTGTGCGGCGCGACAATAACCCGAGCGTGACCAGCGATTTCACGGTCTGCGATGCCGTGCCGCGCGTTGTTGCGTGATATTGTGAAAAGCCCGATGGCGTGCGCGAGAAGCGGTTTGCATTGGCGAAATAGCGCAAAGCTGTCCATTGCGCGGCGGTAAGGCTGGGCAGGGTGCTGGATTGATCGCCGCAATTCCCCGGTGCCTGACCCAGCCGGGCCAGATACACGATTAGATCAGCAAGATCACTGCCAGAAGCAGAATTGAGTTTGTCCATGCGGGGCAGATAATCCTGTCGCATTGCGTTGACAAGCCAGAGAGTGAGATGATAGCGTGTCGAAACTATATCGAGTCGAAACAAAAAGGCATGTCCGATGCAACCTCGTGACCCAAGCACCAGCCGTTTTATTCGCGATGCCATGGCAAGTGAGATGCTGGACGCCCAGACCGAACATGCGCTTGCGAGTGCTTGGCGCGATGCGCGTGACGAAGCGGCGTTGCACCGCCTGATTACAGCCTATGCGCGGTTGGCAATTTCTGTCGCGACCCGGTTTCGCCGCTACGGGATGCCATTGGATGATCTGATCCAGCAAGGCAATCTTGGGCTGATGCGCGCGGCTGAAAAATACGACCCCGAGAATGGCGCGCGGTTTTCGACCTATGCGGCATGGTGGATCCGGGCATCCATGCAGGAATATGTCATGCGCAACTGGTCGGTCGTGCGCACCGCCACCAACGCATCGCAGAAGAAGTTGTTTTTCCACCTGCGCAAGACTTTGGTCAAACTGGATGATGGTGAAGTCCGGCGCGAAAACCTGAGCCGGTCTGTCGCGCGTGAGTTGGATGTGCCCGAGGAACAGGTCGAGATCATGCTTGGGCGCATGTCAGGTCAGGATTTGTCCCTCAATACGCCGCAGTCCGACGGAGAAGAGGGGCGCGACTGGCTGGACATGATCGTAGATACGAATGTGCAGACCGAAGCGCATGTGCTTGGCGATCTGGAATCGCAGCGGCGGCGAAAGTTGCTGTATCGGGCCGTGCAGGACTTGCCAGAGCGCGAGCAGCGCATCATTTCCGAGCGGCATCTGAGCGACAGTCCGCGCACATTGGCCGAGATCGGCGTGGAGCTTGGCATCTCGAAAGAGCGTGTGCGCCAGTTGGAAGAACGCGCCATGTCACGGATCACGACTGCGGTGCGCGAAGCGGCCTGTGTTCCAGTTCCCGCTTGAACCGCTGCCGCTGATATGCGACCCGCCTCTTGCAAGTGGCAGGGGATGTTCGTGTGAGTGTGAACAGATATCGAAATCGCCGTATCGGCTTTGTGCTTTCGATCTTGGTCGGGCTGGTCATTACGATTCTGTTGTTGGTTCCTGCGTCTGAAATTCCCGGACCAGAGGTCGAGGGGCTGGACAAGGTTATCCATTTTGTCATGTTTTTCGCGCTGGTTCTGCCTGCCCTGACATTTGCGCCATCATCCTGGGTCTGGGTTGTCCCGCTGGCGATAGTGCATGGCGCAGTGATCGAGGTCATACAGCCCTATTTCGGGCGCGGTATGGAGTTCGGGGACTTTGTCGCCAATACGCTGGGTGTTTTATGCGCGCTGCCCGTGTCGCGCGCGGTTCACCGGCGTTGGTTACAGCCGCGGTAAATATCCCAAGACAAAAGGTCCGAAGGCTATCACTGAATCGCTGACATTCAGCGTTAATGTGATCGCAGTGCCGCCGGATTCGGCTTGCCCGCCCAGAAAGAAACCCGCCATCATGGCCGCGTCACGGTCCAATATGCCCGTTTCAACAAGCAATCTGTGCAATACGCGCCAGTCCTGCAGCGACACAGTGAAGTCACCGTCAAACCCGCCATTCCCCATGCGTCGAAGCTGACCAGTGCCGGAGGCTTTGAATTCACCCCAGTCAAGCTGCATTTGCGCAATGTCGATAAGCTGGGGTGCTGGCGGCGTCCCGTTCAGGGCAAGCGGCCGATCCAGTGCGATTTCGGCATCCAGTGCAAAATGCTCGATCCGTTCGGGGTGGCTGCCCATTGGATCAATCGCGCGGCGCAGTTCCGGCGAGAGTTCTAGCCCCTGCGCCGAGATGGTGAGCGTATAGGAGGCATCTTCGAGTTTTTGGAGCGCGCCCGTGAGCATCTCCAGATCACTCAGGATGATGGCGGGCGCGGCGGTTGCGTTGCCCAGCCGCAGGTCTGCGCTGTGCAGGTTCAGGTTGTGATCCAGTGCAAGATCAACCTGCATGCTCTCATTTTCCAATGCAATGGATTGCCCAAGGTGAATGAGTGTTTGTGTCTGCGAAAGGGTGGCGCTGATCCGGTTGGGCATATAGCTTGCCGCTTCGAGTGTCGCCAAGGGCACTTGCCAGATCAGCGCCTGATCGCGGTTTTGAATTTGCAGGTTTTCCAGATCGGTCCGAAACGCAAGGGGGAACCCTGTCACCGGACCGGGCTGCATGTCGATACGTGCGTTTTGCGCAATTGCATCGGGGGCAAAACGTGTGACCATTTGTGCAGCAACCGCCCAATAGGTCGCAAAGACAGCACCGGCGATTACAATAACAGCCACGATCCGTCGCATGCCGCCAGCCTCTCTTTTCGTTTGTGTTGTTTCCCTTTACATCGGAACACCAAGGAAGGGCCAGTCACATGGATGCGCGTCAGTCAATTTGGGTTTTCGGTTACGGCTCGCTGATCTGGGAGCCGGGTTTCGCTTTTGCATCACGCCAGATCGCGCGACTGGACGGGTATCAGCGCAGCTTTTGCATGCGCTCGATCCATCATCGCGGCACCGTATCGCGACCCGGGCTGGTCTTGGCGCTTGATGAGGGGCAGGGTGACTGCGAAGGGGTGGCTTTTGAAATCCCTGCGCGGATTGCTGAAGAGAGTTTGGAATATCTGCGCGCGCGCGAGTTGATCTCGGCCGCCTATCTGGAAGCGCGGGCGCATATTTCCCTTCAAGACGGGCAACGGGTGGAGGCTGTGACATATGTGATCGACCGCGCACATGAGCAATATTGCGCGGGGTTGTCGCTGGAGGAACAGGCGCGGATCATCGCCGGGGCAGTGGGCGGACGCGGGCCAAACAGCGAGTATCTGTTCAACACAGCCGCGCATTTGAGCGAATTGGGGCTGCGCGATGAACAGCTTGACTGGCTGGCCGCGCGGGTCCGGGCCTTGGGCAGCGCGTGATTTTCACCTGATATCAGGTGCGAAAATAAGTTACTTAGGCCAGCTTTGTGGGATAGAGCCGCCGGTCGCAGACCTGTCCTGCGCGGAATCAAAGGCGTCAGCTCGCCGCGCATCGCCAGGCCGCCCCCACGGCACAGCGATTTGGCTGCCAACAGCGCATAGCTTTGATCTTGCGCGGATTTTGCCAGCATAGAGCGCTACAGATTTAGGTGGGCATCGCCGCACCGCAGACCGACGCTGCGCAGCTTTGTGCGTTCTCCCACCATCCGCAAAGCCCTCAAGCCCGTCATTGGAAAGCGTGTGTCAGTTGGCCAACAAGATTTTTTGGCCGGGACCGGGGTCTTTATTAGCTAACCTCGGTGATTGCGGCAGTAATCATCGCCAGACAATCCGGCGTCGAAAACCTGTGATCGGCATTTTTAACAAAGGTCAGGCGCAAATCCGGGCAGGTGGCGTGTTCACACAGGCGCAGTGGCACGGCCATCTCGACAGCCTCATCGCGGGTGCCTTGCATCAGCCGGACAGGAAAGGGCAGGTGCAGTGGGGTTCTGAGGACAAGCTGTGACTTGCCATCCTCGAACAGGCGGCGGGTCAGGATATAGGGCGTGTCGTCATAACTGTTGGGCAGGCTGGCCTGACCCTGTTCGAGAATTTCCGCGCGCTGCGCATCACTCAGGCCCGGCCACATGCTGTCTTCGGTGAAATCGGGGGCCGCGGCCACACCGACCAGCGCGTGAACCCGTTTTGGCAGCTTGCGCGCAAGCAACAATGCGATCCACCCGCCCATCGACGACCCAACCAGAATTTGTGGCCCCTCGGTCAGTTTGCTGAGCGCTTCCAGCGCATCTTCGGCCCAATCCCCGATACAACCGTCCGCAAAGGCGCCAGAGCTTTCGCCATGCCCGGAATAATCGAAACGCAGGAAGGCGCGGCCCTGTGATCTGGCCCAGTCTTCAAGATAGATGGCCTTGGTCCCGCTCATATCTGACATGAACCCGCCCAGAAACACGATGCCCGGACCGCGGCCTTCGGTCTTGTGATAGGCCAGTTTGCGGCCTGCGCTTGTGTCCAGATACTCAACCATTGCCCAACTCCTTCAATCCGTATGCCGTGATCGCGCCGCCTGCCGCCATGCAGGCAAACAGTGCCATTGTTGTTGCAGCCCCCGCAAGGGCTGCGAGGGCGCCGAACACTCCGCTTGCCAGCAGGATCACGCCGATGACGGTGTTTGCAATGGCTGTATAGATGGCGCGGCGGTCCTGTCCAACCATGTCCACCAGATAGGTGGCCCGCCCCAGCCGAACCCCCTGATGGGCAATCATCAGCCCGAACAGCGCCAGCGGCATGGCCCAGACGGTTGTTTCCAGCCCTAATGCAGCAAAAACGAGTGTCAGCACCATTGCGCCCCCGCCTGAAATGCCTGTCCAGATCAGCACCTTGCGCGAGGAGCGGTCTGCAAGTCGGCCCCAGACATAGCTTGATAAAAGCGCTGCCAAGGCGGATGCCAGCACAAGCGCGCCCAACCCCTCCAGCGCCGCGCCCCCGTCGCCAGAGGCCAGCACCACCAGATAGGGGGGCGCCAGCGCTGTCGAGGTCAGTAACCCGCGTGCGAGGATGAAGCGCAAGAGTTGCGGGTCTTCGCGCAGATAGCCCAGATTGGCCAATGCAGCCGCAAACCCATTCGCGCCACCATCCTGCGCGCCCTTATCCTCGGCCAGCCCAGCGAATGTCAGCCCGGCAAGCAGCCATGCGCAGGCAGCAAGCGCCAACGCCCCCAAGACGACAGCGGCGCGCGCCTCCGAGAACAGGATCAGCACCAGCGCAAATATGATAACGATCATGGCCGACCAACTGCCCGCAACCCCTGTCACCGTGCCCCGCTGGCCCTTGTCGATGGTCTTGCCCAGAACATCCTTATAGGCCACCGATGCGACCGAGCGCGATAGGGCCAGAATTGCCAGTCCCAACAGGATTACCACACCCGCCGCTGCGCCAGACAATGTCAGGGCTGCGGCCAGAATGATTGCGACACCAGCGCCCTGACCAAATGCGGCGGCAGTCCAAGCCCATTTGCGCTGTGCCATTGCCCGTATCCGCGCGGCGGTGAAAAGTTGCGGCAAAAGCGCACCTGCTTCGCGGATCGGCACCAGCAGACCCACCAGCCCCGCGGGCGCACCCAGATGGGTCATCAGCCATGACAGGACCAGTTTCGGGTTGGCCAGCCCGTCAGCAGATTTGCTCAGGCCAAGGGCTACGGCGTGGCGCAAGAAATTCTGGGGTTGGTGGTTGCACGCCTCTTCCGAGATGTCGCGGCACATGCGCCCTTCATCGTCATTTGCCAGCATTTCATAGCTTAGGCGCACGGCGGGGCGGGGTGTGGTCATCTGTGATTCCTTGTTCTGCATGTGACACGCGGCAAGATAAAACGATGTCAGCTTGACTTTCGTTCCCGTCAAGTTCAAACCCTGCGCGACATAACCCGCAACCGGGCGTTCCGTGGGCGCCAAAACGACGAGGAGCATGGCCTATGGCCCAGATTTCCCTGACATTCCCTGATGGTAACGCGCGCGAATTCGCCGCAGGCGTCACCCCTGCCGAAGTTGCAGCATCAATTTCCACATCGCTGGCAAAGAAGGCCATTTCGGCCACAGTCGATGGGGCGCATTTCGACCTGCAATGGCCGATCATGCAAGATGCCAGCATCGCGATTCACACCATGCAGGATGACACGCAGGCGCTGGAACTGATCCGCCACGATCTGGCGCATATCATGGCGCGCGCCGTGCAGGAAATCTGGCCTGATGTGAAGGTCACCATTGGCCCTGTACGTGACAAGGGCTGGTTTTATGACTTTGATCGCGCAGAGCCATTCGTGCCCGAAGACCTTGCGCAGATCGAGGCGAAGATGCGCGACATCATCAATGCGCGCGACCCGGTTCGGACAGAGATCTGGGACCGTGCGCGCGCGATCCAGCATTACAAGGACGCAGGCGAGCCGTTCAAGATAGAGTTGATCGAGCGTATTCCCGAAGGTGAACCGCTGCGCATGTATTGGCACGGGGCTTGGCAAGACCTGTGCCGCGGCCCGCATCTGCAACATACCGGACAAGTGCCTGCCGATGGCTTCAAACTGATGAGCATCGCGGGTGCCTATTGGCTGGGCGACAATACAAGGCCCATGTTGCAGCGCATTTACGGTGTGGCCTTCAAGAACCGTGTGGACCTGAAAGCGCATCTGACCATGCTGGAGGAAGCGGCCAAGCGCGACCACCGCAAGCTGGGGCGCGAAATGGACCTGTTCCATATGCAGGAAGAGGCCCCCGGTCAGGTATTCTGGCACCCGAATGGCTGGTCGATCTATACCAGCCTTCAGGATTACATGCGCCGCCAGCAGCGCCGCGGCGGCTATGTGGAGGTGAACACCCCGCAAGTCGTGGACCGCAAATTGTGGGAAGCGTCAGGCCATTGGGAGAAGTATCAGGACAATATGTTCATCGTCGAAGTGGATGAGGAACATGCCCGCGAAAAGGCCGTGAACGCGCTCAAGCCCATGAATTGCCCCTGTCATGTGCAGATTTTCAATGTTGGCTTGAAATCCTACCGGGATTTGCCGCTGCGCATGGCCGAATTCGGGTCGTGTAACCGATACGAGCCTTCGGGCGCGCTGCATGGGATCATGCGGGTGCGCGGATTCACACAAGATGACGCGCATATTTTCTGCCGCGAGGACCAGATTGAAGCGGAAACGCGCAAATTCATCGAGTTCCTGTCCGCGATTTACCGCGATCTGGGCTTTGAGCAGTTTCGGGTGAAATTCTCGGACCGGCCCGAAACGCGCGCGGGTGCGGATGAGGTCTGGGACAAGTCCGAACATGCGCTACGCACAGCGACAGAGGCCGCTGGTTACAGCTATGAAGAAAATCCGGGCGAGGGGGCGTTCTATGGCCCCAAGCTGGAGTTTGTGCTGACCGACGCCATCGGGCGCGACTGGCAATGTGGCACGCTTCAGGTGGATTTCGTGCTGCCGGAGCGGCTGGATGCCAATTATGTCGGGCAGGATGGGGCAAAACACCGCCCCGTCATGTTGCACCGCGCGGTTCTGGGCAGTTTCGAGCGGTTCATCGGCATATTGATCGAGAATTTCTCGGGCAAGCTGCCGCTGTGGCTCGCGCCGCGTCAGGTGGTGGTGGCCTCGATCATCTCGGATGCGGATACGTATTGTCAGGAAGTCGTGGATGCACTGCAAGCTGCCGGGCTGCGGGCCGAACTGGACGTGCGTAATGAAAAGATCAACTACAAGGTGCGCGAACATTCCGTAGGCAAGGTGCCGGTCATTCTGGCGATTGGTGCGCGCGAGGTTGAGGAACGCACGGTTTCAGTGCGCAGGCTGGGCGATACGCGGACCCAGATTGAGAAACTGGATGATCTTGTTGCCGCTTTGCAGGTAGAGGCAACGCCACCGGACCTGCGCTGAGATTGCCCTGAGACAAAAAAAGCCCCGGCTAAAGTGCCGGGGCTTTTTTATTGTGCGATCAGGCGCTGGCCTTGGCCTGACGCTTGCGTTCATGCGGGTCAAGGAAGCGCTTGCGCAGACGGATGGCGTTTGGCGTCACCTCTACCAGTTCATCATCGTCGATATAGGCAATGGCCTGTTCCAGCGACATGATGGTGGGGGGCGTCAGCTTGACCGCGTCATCGGTGCCGGATGCCCGCACATTGGTCAGTTTCTTGCCCTTGAGCGGGTTCACCTCAAGGTCATTGTCGCGGCTATGCTCGCCGATGATCATGCCCTGATAGACGGGGTCTTGCGGGTTGATCATCATGCGCCCGCGCTCTTCAAGATTCCACAGCGCATAGGCAACTGCTGTGCCATCTTCCATAGAGATCAGAACTCCCTGACGGCGACCCGGAATCGCGCCCTTGAAGGGGGCCCATTCATGGAAAACGCGGTTCAATACACCTGTGCCGCGGGTATCGGTCAGAAATTCGCCATGATAGCCGATCAGACCGCGCGAAGGTACATAGGCGATGATGCGGGTCTTGCCGGCACCTGCCGGTTTCATCTCTGCCAACTCGCCCTTGCGCGGGCCGGTCAGTTTTTCGATGACCGTGCCGGTGTATTCATCATCCACATCGATGGTGACTTCCTCGATCGGCTCCAGACGCTGGCCGTCCACGTCGCGCATCAGCACACGGGGGCGCGAGATTGACAGCTCGAACCCTTCGCGGCGCATGTTCTCGATCAGAACACCCATCTGCAATTCGCCGCGACCTGCCACGTCAAAGGCTTCGCCGCCCGGTGTGTCGCTGACCTTGATCGCGACATTGACCTCGGCTTCGCGCATCAGGCGTTCGCGGATCACGCGGCTTTGAACCTTGGTGCCGTCGCGGCCTGCAAGTGGCGAATCATTGATTCCGAAGGTGACGCTGATGGTGGGCGGGTCGATTGGCTGCGCGGGCAGGGCGGTGTCGACCTCTAGCGCGCAGAGCGTATCGGCCACTGTCGCCTTGGACATGCCAGCCAGCGTCACGATATCGCCTGCCTCGGCCTGATCGATGGGCGATTGAGCAAGGCCGCGGAAGGCCAGAACCTTGGTCACGCGGAATTGCTCCAGCTTGGTGCCGTCACGTGACAGTGCCTTGATCGTCTCACCGGGTTTCAGCGTGCCGGCCTCTACCCGGCCGGTCAGGATGCGGCCCAGATAGGGGTCTGCGCCAAGTGTGGTTGCCAGCATGCGGAAGGGTTCGCCCCGCGCCTCGACCTGCTTTGGCACAGGCACATGCTTGACGACCAGGTCGAACAGAGCGGACATATCCTTGCGTGGTCCGTCTAGTTCGACATCGGCCCAGCCATTGATGCCGCTTGCATAAAGCACAGGAAAATCAAGTTGTTCGTCAGTTGCGCCCAAATTGGCGAAGAGATCAAAAACCTCATTCAATGCGCGGTCAGGTTCGGCTGCGGGCTTGTCGACCTTGTTGAGCAGAACGATCGGGCGCAGCCCAAGCGCCAGCGCTTTCGAGGTTACGAACTTGGTCTGTGGCATCGGGCCTTCGGCAGCATCGACCAGCAGGACGACACCATCCACCATCGACAGAATGCGTTCGACCTCGCCGCCGAAATCGGCGTGGCCGGGCGTATCGACGATATTGATGCGGGTATCTTTCCACTCGACCGAGGTCGCTTTTGCCAGAATCGTGATTCCGCGCTCGCGCTCCAGATCATTGCTGTCCATTGCCCGTTCTGTCGTGGCCTGATTGTCGCGGTAGGTGCCCGACTGTTTTAAAAGCTCGTCCACCAGTGTGGTCTTGCCATGGTCAACGTGTGCGATGATCGCGATATTGCGAAGGGTCATAAGTCTTGCCTTTTAGGGGTGCTGCGCCGCCGCATTAGCGCAACTGCCCCTGAAATGCGAGTCACTAAGTGAACTTGTTCGCTACAGTGCGGCATTTCTTGACCAGATTGCACCTTCTGACTAATCTGCAACAGTGGAGGACCGCGCGTGACAGGAACTGACTTGCGTGATTTCCCTGTGCCCGATGAATGCCGGGGCTGGGTTGAGCAAATGTTTCGTGAGCTTGATGTGAAGGTATCGCATCAAGCTGCGCGCCAAGGGGGCCCTATGATGCACCAAGATGGTGCCATTCGCGACGACCGTGATTGCGGCAAGAAAGACACTTGCAGCACGAAAGACGCAACCGCGTTATATGAAGCGGTGTTATGCGGAAATTACGCACAAGCGCTGAACCTGTGCCGCAATGCGCTTGCCCGACCGGATATTGGCGCGCACGGCATTTATACCGCGCTGATGTTGCCTGCGATCCGGATGGTGGGACAGGCCTGGGCGGATGATAGTGTTTCTTTTGGTCAAACCTCTTTGGGCTTCAGTCTGTTGCACCGCTTGCTGGACCGTCTGGCGCAGGACATGGCGTCAAACGGCTTGTCCGGGGTTGATCGCAAGTTGCAGGCCGTTCAACAGCGGATCATGGTGGCGGTCGCGCCGGGGGATTCGCATAGTTTCGGCGCTATGATCCTGACGCAGGAATTGCGCCTGCGCGGGTGGTTCGTGACATTCTATGACCACAGCCAGAGCGATGCGGTGATCGCGGCGCTGGCCGAGCAGGGCTTTGACACGCTGGCGATTTCTGTTAGCTGCGATGAAAGTCTGGTTGGCCTTGCGGATTTCGTCACGACCTGTCGCGTTGCCAATCGCAACCCGCAGCTAGAGATATTGATCGGAGGGGCGGCCATTCAGGCCCCCTTGGGGCAATATGGATTTCTTCAGGCCGATAAGGTCGGGTTGAACATCGAAGAGGTCGTCAACGTTCTCTCATCACGAGAGGCCGATTTGCAGCGTGACAAGTGGAACTGATCATGACCGATGCATCCAGTAATCTGACACGTGTGACGGCCTGCATAGGCATGTTTCCGGCAGAAGTTGTGGGCCAGATCATTCTGGCATCCAGTGATCTATGCGTGATGGTCGGGCCTGATATGGTCGTTCGGGATGTGGTCCTGGGCTTTGCGCTTCAGGATATCGCCTGCACCACATGGCGCGGTGCGGCGTTGCGCAAACTTGTCGGCCCCGAGGGTCAGCGCAAGGTCGATCTGCTCTGGTCTGATGCGGTGGCGGAAAAATCCGGCTGGCGGCATCTGAATTTCAGAACGGACCATGCAGGCACCGAGTTGCCGCTTCTGGTGCAACGCATTGCGACCAACGACGGCGCGTCTATCCTTGTGTGCCGCGATTTGCGCCCTGCTGTACGCGTGCAGCAGCAATTCAATCGCGCGATGATGGAAATGGAGCAGCGCCGCGAGGATATCGTTGATCTTTTCTCACCCGTGCCCGCGTCGAACAAGCCGGGTGGTGCCGCCTTGCAAAGGGCCACCGGGGTGCTGGATACACGATCTGCGCAGGCCGATGCGATGATGCGTCAGGCCTTTGATGATCTGGGTCGCCAGTCGCTGTCGCAGATCGTGGAACAGACCACGCGCGTGTTGGAAGAGATGTGCATCCGCGAAGCCTATGCGCAATGCGACCATGATCTGGCCGCTACGGCAAAGTTGCTGGAGATGGAGCCGGACGATCTGGCGCAACGCATGGCGTTTTACCAGCGCAAGGCATAAGCGCCCGTCAGGTCGCGATATAACGGTCACTGCGATGGTTGATGCCGATAATGGCATTCAGCACCGCCGCACCCAGAAGCGACCACAGCACCAGATTGGCGGGCAGAACCAGCAGCGCCACGGCAAACAGCACCAGATCAAAGCCAAGTTGCACCCAGCCTGCGCGCCAGCCAAGGCGTTCTTGCAGGTCATAAGCCACGATGCCCACACCCCCCAGACTTGCACGGTGGCGAAAGATTGCCAGCAGCCCCGCACCTGCGATCATCCCGAACAGCACAGCCGCAACTGCGGGGTTGGCGGGAAGTACAACGACCAGATCTCCGATGACCAGCGACACAGCGGATATCGCCAGAACACAGGCGAAGGTTTTGAACGTGAAACTTGGTCCCAGTCGAAACCATGCCAGCGCGTAGAATGGCAGGTTGATCAGAAAGAACACCACCCCGAAGCTATAGCCTGTCATGTAGGAAATCAGCACGGCCAGCCCGGCGGTCTGGCCCGTGACCAGCCCTGCGCCCGTCAGGATCAGCACGCCGAAGGCGCACATGATGGCCCCGAAGGCCAGACCCTGTGCATCATCCAATGCAGTGTGCGAGGTGGGCTGGGTCACATCAATGCCCGACACTGTTGCTGAACAGGTTGATGACCGCGATACCGGCGATGATCATGCCAAGGCCAAGCAGTGCAGGCATGTCCAGGCGCTGACCAAAGACAACCCAGCCGATGCCAGCAATCAGGCACACACCCAGACCCGACCAGATTGCATAGGCAACCCCCACCGGAATGATCCGCAACACCAGCGCCAGCAGCCAGAAAGACAGGGCATAGGCCAGCACAACCAGAATCGAAGGGCCAAGACGGGTCATGCCGTCGCTGGCTTTCAGCGCTGTGGTGCCGATGGTTTCAAACAGAATGGCGATCCCAAGATAAAGCCAGTGCATCTCAGATCTCCTCAGATCGGGCGGCCAGCCGCCATTCTTTCGACAGCGCGCTCGACCTCGCGCAACCGCTCGGCGTTGGGGGGGTGTGTGCCCAGAAACTGGTTGCCCGGGTCCGGGATCCGGCGGAATATCTGCGCGCCGCGCAAGGGGTCGTAACCTGCACGCGCCGCGATCTCGGCGCCGATACGGTCGGCCTCCAGCTCGAAATTCTTGGAGTAGCGCCTTGCACCCACAGTGGCGCTTGTGTTGACGATCCGCTGGGCTGTAGCCTCATCCGCGCCAGTGATTGCCGCAAACAGCCCGCCAAGCAACGCCCCTGTCATGGCCTGTTCCTGAATGCGCGGCAGGTGGTCTGCGATGTGATGCGCGGCCTCATGCCCGAAGATCAGCGCAATCTCGTCATGGCTGCGCAAATCGTCGATCAGTGCGATTGTGAATGCGATAATCGGCCTGCCGTTTTCTTCACGGGTATGAAATGCGTTCGGGGGCTGATCTGGGCGTTCATCCAGAACCACCCTGAAATTGCAATCCAGTCGCGGATTGCGTTCGCGGCAAATCTGGGTTGCAACCGGGCGCATGCGTTGCACGACAGCATTGAAATCTGCCCGCGTGCTGCTTTGGGTTGTGGGTTGCTGTGAAGGGGCCAGCATAGGGGCTGGCGCCAATGTACAGGCGGCAACCACACATGCGGTCAGCGACAGTAACAGTGTAGAACGCAGAGCTTGCAGCATCGGGACAGGCCTTTTTCAGTCGGTACAGACTTAGCGGACTGCACGCAAAGGACAATACGCGCGACATCAACTGTTTGGGCGCAGCGTCTGGCACTTGTAGACGGACGCGCGAGATATCAGCGCGTCGATTCTGTCAGGCGGCGGGTCACATAGTCGGTTACTGTGTTCAGCATGGGTTGCATATGCTGGTCTTCATCCTTGAAGAAATGGTCCGCGCCTTCGATTTCGGTATGGGTGATGGTGATGCCGCGCTGCTCTTGCAATTTGCTGACCAGTGTTTTCGTGTCGCGCGGCGGGGCGACCCTGTCTGCCGTTCCGTTGATGACCAGACCAGAAGCCGGGCAGGGGGCAAGGAAGCTGAAATCATACAGATTGGCCGGTGGAGCGACTGAAACGAAGCCCGTGATATCCGGGCGGCGCATCAAAAGCTGCATTCCGATCCATGCACCGAAACTGAACCCTGCAACCCAGCAATGGCGCGCGTTTTGGCTTTGGGCTTGTACATAATCCAGCGCTGCGGCTGCATCGGACAATTCGCCAATGCCCTGATCATACTCGCCCTGGCTGCGCCCGACTCCGCGAAAATTGAAACGCAGCACCGAGAACCCCATTTTATGGAAGGCATAATGAAGGTTGTAGACAACCTTGTTGTTCATTGTGCCACCAAATTGCGGATGCGGATGCAATACGATTGCAATCGGCGCATCGGTTTTTGGCTGTGGGTGGAAACGGCCTTCAAGGCGGCCTTCTGGGCCGGGGAAGATGATCTCGGGCATAAGGGGCCTTATCTTGTGGTCACGGACTTCAGAAATTCTCTGTCGCTGGTGTTACGGTTCATTTCAAGTCGCAACTGGTGACGAATAGCTAATTCTTGACTCTTTACTTCAGGCATTTTAGAAGTATTCTAATCTGCGAGAAATACTCTCGGGGTGGTGTCGTGCTGCGCCGAAGGTGTAGGCGCGAGTGTCGCGCGCGTCAACCTCATTCGGCGGCGCTTGGTCTGCTAAGATGGCGTGTTGAGCAAGGGTTTGCCATGAAGCTTTCGACAAAAGGGCGTTATGCCATGATTGCGCTGGTGGACCTTGCACAGGCCCCCAAGGACGCATTGATCTCTCTCAACGAAATTTCCGGCCGGCAACAAGTCTCGTTGGCCTATCTTGAACAACTGTTCGTAAAGCTGCGTCGTGCGGGACTGGTGGAGTCGGTGCGCGGTCCCGGGGGCGGTTATCGTCTGGCGCGCGCAGCCGATTCGATCCGTGTGTCCGAGGTGCTTGAAGCGGTCGAGGAAACAGTCAGCGCCATGCATACGGGCGCAGGCGCATCAGGGGCCGTGTCCGGCTCCAAGGCGCAATCCATGACCAACCGCTTGTGGGAAGGGCTGTCGGCCCATGTCTATGTTTTCCTGCACCAAACCCGTCTGTCGGATGTCGCCTGCAATGCATTGGCACCATGCCCTGCCGTGCCTACGTTGTTCGAAGTCGTAGATGAATGAGGCAATGGGCCGGTCTTGGCAGGCTGTGACGGCATGAATAAGGGGGGCGGTCTGTGACTCGCCGCGTGTATCTCGACTATAATGCGACCGCGCCTTTGCGCGTGGAAGCGCGCGACGCGATGATCGCGGCAATGGATGTGGTGGGCAATCCGTCATCCGTGCACGCAGAGGGGCGCAAGGCGCGCGCGCTGCTCGAAAGGGCCCGTGCGCAAGTGGCCGCAGCACTTGGGGCCGACGGGGCAGAGATTGTGTTTACCTCTGGCGCAACCGAGGCGGCAGCACTGGCGCTCGCAGGCCGCAGCCTGTCAGGCGCAGCAATAGAGCATGACGCCGTGCGCGCCTGGAGTGATGACGCGCTCGCGGTTGATAGTCAGGGCAGGGTGAGCGTTCCAAACCCCGAACGTGCAACGCTGCAAATCGCAAATTCCGAGACGGGTATCATCCAGTCTTTGCCAGAAGGATTGGCCGTCAGTGACTTGACGCAAGGCTTTGGCAAGTTGCCCTTCGCCTTCAACTGGCTTGGGATCGAGATGGGGTTTGTTTCGGCGCATAAGATCGGTGGCCCGAAAGGTGTGGGTGCCCTGATCATGCGGCGCGGCACGGATATCGCCGCACAGATTCGCGGGGGTGGTCAGGAAATGGGCCGGCGCGCAGGCACCGAAAACCTGATTGCCATCGCCGGATTTGGCGCGGCAGCAGAGGCGGCAGCAAAAGACCTTGCGGATGGGGTGTGGAATTCTGTATCTGAAATTAGAAATATTCTAGAACAGGGTCTGGACGCTGCCGCAAGCAAGACTATTTTAGTCGGGAAAGAAGCTGCCCGTTTGCCGAACACCCTGTGTGTTGCAACGCCGGGGTGGAAGGGTGAGACGCAGGTGATGCAGATGGATCTGGCGGGGTTTGCCATTTCGGCTGGATCGGCGTGCTCTTCGGGCAAGTTGCGCGCTTCGGCAGTGTTGCGCGCGATGGGGTTTGACGCGGCAACTGCTTCGGGTGCGATCCGGGTTTCGCTGGGGCCGCAGACACGGGAAGACGACGTGCTTCGCTTTGCTGAAGCGTGGCTAAAGGAATATCGCCGCTTCGCTGCCCGCGCAGCGTGAATGGACGAAAGAAGCCCTTGCACAAGGGCTGATGTGAAAGAAGGAAAGCACATGGCTGTACTGGACGAGACGCAAATGCGCGAAGGTGTGGACCGCGAGACTGTCGAGACAGTGCAGTCGATGGCGGGCACTTACAAGCATGGCTGGGAAACCGAGATCGAAATGGATTTCGCGCCCAAGGGCCTGAACGAAGACATCGTGCGCCTGATTTCGGAAAAGAATAACGAACCCGAATGGTTGCTGGAATGGCGGCTGGACGCTTATCGGCGCTGGCTGACAATGGAAAGCCCCGACTGGGCAATGCTGAACATTCCCGAGATCGACTATCAGGAGCAGTATTACTACGCCAAGCCCAAGTCGATGGTCGAGAAACCGAAATCGCTTGATGATGTCGACCCCAAGCTGCTGGAAACCTATGCCAAGCTGGGAATTCCGCTGAAAGAACAAATGCTTCTGGCCGGTGTTGAAGGTGCGGAAGAGGGCCGCAAGGTCGCTGTCGATGCTGTGTTCGATTCTGTTTCCCTGGGAACGACGTTCAAGAAAGAACTGGCTCAGGCGGGTGTGATCTTCTGCTCCATCTCGGAGGCGGTGCAGGATCACCCGGAACTGGTGAAAAAGTACCTTGGCTCTGTCGTGCCACAGAATGACAATTACTTCGCGGCGCTGAATTCAGCGGTGTTTTCGGATGGCAGCTTTGTCTACATCCCTGCCGGTGTGAAATGCCCGATGGAGTTGTCGACCTATTTCCGCATCAATGCCGAGAATACAGGCCAGTTCGAGCGCACGCTGATCGTTGCCGAAAAAGGAAGTCATGTCAGCTACTTGGAGGGCTGCACCGCACCAAAGCGCGACACGACACAACTACATGCCGCGGTTGTCGAGATCGTCATTCTGGAGGATGCCGAGGTCAAGTATTCGACCGTGCAGAACTGGTTTCCGGGCGATGAAAATGGCAAAGGTGGCATCTACAACTTCGTCACCAAGCGGGCCGATTGCCGCGAGGACCGCGCGAAAGTGATGTGGACGCAGGTGGAAACCGGCAGCGCGATCACATGGAAATACCCGTCCTGCATTCTGCGCGGCGATGACACGCAGGGTGAATTCTATTCGATCGCCATTGCCAATAACTGGCAGCAGGCCGATACCGGCACGAAAATGGTGCATTTGGGCAAGAATTCGCGGTCGCGCATCGTGTCCAAGGGGATTTCGGCGGGGCATGCGCAAAACACCTATCGCGGGCTGGTATCCATGCACCCGAAGGCCAAGGAGTCGCGCAATTACACGCAATGCGACAGCTTGCTGATCGGCGACAAATGTGGTGCGCATACAGTGCCTTACATCGAGGTGCGCAATGCATCGAGCCGCGTGGAGCATGAGGCGACGACCAGCAAGGTTGATGACGATCAGCTGTTCTATTGCCGCCAGCGCGGTATGGATGAAGAAGAAGCGGTCGCGCTGGTGGTCAACGGCTTTTGCAAGGAAGTGTTGCAGGAATTGCCGATGGAATTTGCCATGGAGGCGCAGGCATTGGTCGCGATTTCGCTGGAAGGGTCGGTCGGCTAATGGCGGGCCCGTGGTTCAAGCCGACCGCGCGTGGTGTTGGCGCGCGCCCTGCCAACTGGCAGGGGTGGGCCGCGGCTGCAGGCTATATCGGTACGCTGGTGCTATTGGCGGGACATGTGTTCGACGGGCAGATGGCCCTGCCCATGGCGGTGGTGTTTTTCGTGGGCATGTCCGTGATGATGACCGCCGGATTCACCGTTTTGATATGGTCGCAGGTCCGGCGCTACAAAGAAGAGGCGCGCAGCTCGTGGTGAAGAAAGCGTCCTGAACATGGGCGCATTGGCCGCAATCGGGCTTGATACGGAAAATTAACTGGCGGGTTATCAGACACTGACTGTGTTGAAATCCAGCTCTGCCAAGACACAGACTGAGGGAATGAAGATGCTGAAAATCGAAAATCTGCACGCCGAACTTGAAGAAGATTCAGAAGTGAAGATCCTCAAGGGCCTGTCGCTGACCATCAAGCCGGGCGAAGTCCATGCGATCATGGGCCCCAATGGATCGGGCAAATCGACGCTGTCTTATGTGCTTTCGGGGCGCGATGGCTATGCAGTGACCGAGGGTAGCGCCACGCTGGAAGGTGTTGACCTGCTGGAGATGGAGCCGGAAGAACGCGCCGCCGCTGGCCTGTTTCTGGCGTTTCAATACCCTGTGGAAATACCCGGTGTCGGCAACATGACATTCCTGCGCACGGCCGTGAACGCGCAACGCAAGGCGCGCGGCGAGGAGGAATTATCCGCCGGAGAGTTCCTGAAGGTTATCCGCGCCAAGGCGAAAGAGTTGCAGATCGACGCTGATATGCTCAAACGCCCGGTCAATGTGGGCTTTTCGGGCGGCGAGAAGAAGCGCAACGAAATCTTGCAAATGGCGATGCTGGAACCGAAGATGTGCATTCTGGATGAAACCGATTCCGGTCTGGATGTGGATGCCATGAAACTGGTGTCGGATGGTGTGAACGCACTGCGCGATGCGGGTCGGTCTTTCCTTGTTATCACGCATTATCAACGGCTTCTGAACCATATCAAACCTGATGTCGTGCATATCATGTCCGAAGGGCGGATTATCAAGACAGGCGGGCCAGAGCTTGCACTGGAAGTCGAAGAGAACGGCTATGCCGACCTGATGGCGGAGGCGCAGGCATGATGCCGCGTGCGAAACTGAAAGCCCAGAAAGTCGAGGCTGCGAATGCCCTGCTGGAAGGGCGCGCATTGCCGCAAGGCGGGGCATGGATCACACGTGCACGCAGCGCGGCAGAGAAACGTGTGCGCGAGTTGGGCTTGCCGACCAAACGGGACGAATACTGGCGCTACACGGACCCGCGCCGCCTGACCGCTGCTGATGTGGAGCCCGGCGCACTGCATGACACGCAAGGCGAACCCCCTGCATTTGACGCGTTCGACCGGGTCAAACTGGTGTTTGTCGATGGTGTTTTTGACGCCGATGCATCTGATCCGATGGCGTTGGAAGGGGTCGAGATATGCCAGCTTTCACAAGCGGCCATGACGGACCTGCACTGGGCGCGTGACCTTTATGGATCACTGGAGGCGCGCGGCCAATCCCCTGTCGAGCGGCCACTTGCCAGCCTGAACACGGCCTATGCAACGCAAGGCGTGCTGATCCGTATTACAGGAAAGCCAGAGAAGCCTATTTCGCTGATCTACCACCGCGAGTCCGAGACATCTGATGCGATGGTTCACCATGTTATCCGTGTCGAGTCCGGCGCTGAGGCGACGATTCTGGAGAACGGGCCTTTTGCCACGCGGTTCAATCAGGTGATGGAAGTTGACATTGCAGATGGTGGAACACTGCACCATATCCGCGCACAGGGCCGCGACCACGAACGCGTGGGCTGTGCCCATTTCTTCGCGCGTCTTGGGGCGGGTTCGCATCTGAAATCGTTCACTCTGACCGCGAATGGCGCGTTGATCCGAAATGATTCAGTGATCTGGCTGGATGGCGCCGCCGGGTCTGCGCATGTGGCTGGCGCGACTGTGGGCGATGGTGCCTTTCATCATGATGATACGGTCTTCATCACGCATGGCGCGCCACGTTGCGAAAGCCGGCAAGTGTTCAAGAAAGTGCTGCGTCGTAGCGCGGTCGGTGTGTTTCAGGGCAAGATTCTTGTCAATCAGGTCGCGCAATTGACCGATGGCTATCAGATCAGTCAATCCCTGTTGCTGGATGAAGATGCCCAGTTTCTGGCCAAACCGGAACTCGAAATCTATGCCGATGATGTGAAATGTTCGCACGGGTCCACCTCGGGCGAGATTGACAGCAATCAGCTATTCTATCTGCGCGCGCGCGGCGTGCCGGAGGATACGGCGAAAACTTTGCTGGTTCTGGCCTTTCTTGCCGAAGCGCTGGACGAAATTGCAGAGCCCGCCTATGCCGAGGATCTGCGCGCCAGACTGGAAGCCTGGTTTGAACGGCGCGGTTGATGGCTGAGATGGACCGAGTGAAGCCAGCGCTTGACCTGTCAGGCAGGGCGGATGAACAGGGGCATCTGTGATGTCGGTGACAACAAACATGGTGCGCACCTATCGCGCCCCTCGGGTGACATTTCGCGGCATGATCACACAAGGCATCCGCGAGCCGCAAATTCTTGCATTTGCTCTGGTGTCCTGCGGGCTGATTTTTGTTGCGCAATGGCCGGGCCTGTCGCGGGCCGCCACGATTGACCCCTCGATCACATTCGAGCAGCGCATGGGCGGCGCCATGTTTGGCATCATGTTCATGCTCCCTTTGCTGTTATACGGGGTTGCCGGGCTTTTGCAGCTTGTGTTGCGTGTTCTGGCGGGACCTGTGCAGGGCCTTCATGTGAGGCTGGTGCTTTTCTGGTCACTGCTGAGCGTGACGCCGCTGATGCTGGTGCAGGGGGGGCTTTCGGCCCTTGTCGGGCCGACGCAGGCTGTTACAGCTTTCGGGTTTGTGGTGACGGCGGTCTTTCTTTACATACTTGCGGCGGGGCTTGTGGAAGTGGCGCGTCCGCGTCACGGCGAAGCTTCCTGAGGGCTGGCCGAAAAGGACCTAACGCATGAATCTGAATGCTGCCAATGTCAGCGCGCTTGTGCGCCTAACCATGACGCGCCCGCGCGAAGCGGCCGCGCGTTTGCTTGATATGAATATCCCTGACGATGCCCGCTGGTTGGGATTTGTTATCGTGGTTGTGCTGTCGGTCATCATCGGCCAGATCTCTGTCTTGCTGATGGGCGAGGAAGGGTTTCAGGGCAGTATGCTGTTCATGGCCATGTTCCAGACCTCTATCCTGCTGGGCATGGTCGTCGCGGTGCAGGGGATCGGGCGCGCGCTTGGGGGGGGTGGCACATTTCCTGATACGCTGATGCTGGTGGCGTGGCTGCAATTCGTGATGCTGGTGTTTCAGCTGATCCAGATCGTGAGTTTGCTGATCTTGCCGGGTATCTTCGGGATGATCACAATTGTCGCACTCGTCTTCTTCATGTGGATGCTGACAAACTTCATCATGGCGCTACATGGCTTTGTGTCGCCGATCAAAGTCTTTGTCGGCATTATTTTCTCGTTCTTCGGGATGGCCATTGTCCTGGCTATTTTGCTTGGAATGATGGGGCTTGCGCCAGGAGGGGTGTAATATGCTCGATATCGAGCGGGTTCGCGCGGATTTTCCGATCCTTGATCGCAAGGTCAATGGAAAGCCGTTGGTGTATCTTGATAGTGGGGCCTCTGCCCAGAAGCCGCGCGCTGTCATCGACGCGGTGACACGAGCCTATGCGGAAGAATATTCCAACGTGCATCGGGGGCTGCATTACCTGTCCAATCTGGCGACAGATAAATACGAGGCTGTTCGCGGCACGTTGCAGCGGTTTCTGAATGCAGCGCATGAGGATGAGATCATCTTTACCACTGGCACCACGCAAGGGATCAATCTGGTAGCCTATGGTTGGGCCATGCCGCGGTGTGAAGCGGGTGATGAGATTGTGCTGTCGATCATGGAGCACCATGCAAATATCGTGCCGTGGCATTTCCTGCGCGAGAGGCAAGGTGTTGTGTTGCGCTGGGTCGATTGTGCGCCTGACGGATCACTTGATCCGCAATCGGTGATTGATGCGATTGGACCGCGCACCAAGATTGTGGCCATCACGCATATGTCGAATGTGCTGGGAACCCTGGTTGATGTGGCGGCCATATGTGCAGCAGCGCGCGACAAGGGCGTTCCGGTGCTGGTCGATGGGTCGCAGGCAGCGGTGCATATGCCTGTCGATATGCAGGCGCTTGGCTGCGATTTCTACGCGGTAACCGGGCACAAGCTGTATGGTCCGTCCGCCTCTGGCGCGATCTATATCAACCGCGCGCGTCAGGCCGAGATGCGCCCCTTTATGGGCGGTGGTGACATGATCCGCGAAGTGACGCGCGACACTGTCATTTATAACGATCCGCCCCATAAATTCGAGGCAGGCACACCCGGAATTGTCCAGCAGATCGGCCTTGGCGTTGCGATTGACTATATGATGGCGCAGGGCATGGAGGCGATTGCCGCACATGAAGCGGATCTGCGTGACTATGCGCAAAACCGTCTGGCCGGGCTGAACTGGCTGAATATTCAGGGCACAGCCCCGGGCAAGGGCGCGATCTTCAGTTTTACGCTGGAAGGGGCGGCCCATGCGCATGACATCTCGACCGTGCTGGACAAGAAGGGCATCGCGGTGCGTGCCGGCCAGCATTGCGCGGCCCCGCTGATGGATCATCTGGGTGTAACAGCGACCTGCCGCGCGTCTTTTGCCATGTATAACACGCGCGATGATGTAGATGCGCTGGTCGATGCGCTGGAGCTGTGCCACGAGCTATTTGCCTGAAAAGGGCGATTGCATCATGGCATATGTCGTTCTATAGACGCCGTGCAAGCACCCGTAGCTCAGCTGGATAGAGCGCTGCCCTCCGAAGGCAGAGGTCACAGGTTCGAATCCTGTCGGGTGCACCATATTTTATTTCGCATATTTTTCATGTGCCTGCTGCGCGGGACTGGTGTGTTTGTGGTGCGCGTTTGCAGGGGCAATTCCGGGAAGCTCTATCGGGCTGCGCTCGGCCCGACCCTTAGCATTTTCCCGAAGATCGTCGAACGCCATATAACGCTCGTCGTCCGGCCCGCCCCACCATTCGGACGACACCCGCCCGTTCCGCTCACTCCGGCCCACATCCACCGATCCGCTAACAGCCTGCGCCCTTGCGGCCGGATCCAGAACTTCCACACTGCCCATCAGCTATCTCCCGCGCCGGGCGCCGGAAGCCACTCTCCCAGCCCGCAACCCGTCACTTGGAAACCGGCACTCATTTCACTCTGCTGATCTTTCGCATGCTGCCATCCGCGAACATGCCCCCTGATCGAGGTAACGCACGGTCGGTTGATGGCTTCTTAACACTCTCGCAATACAAACCATCGCGCTGGTCAGCGGTAAGTTTCATGCAACACAGTCTTCGGGATTTCCTCCGCCAAGGTGGCAGCGGGCAGTACGTTTTAGCAAGGCAGAACAGGGCCGTCTACGGTTACCGCGCAGGCATTTCGATCAAGTCGCTTTTCCCCGGCTATGCCGACCTGCGGGCTGATTTCGCCGAGAAACTGGACCGTGTGATCGCCGAAAACTCCCGGATGCTGCTGAATGCGCTGACGCAACCGGATACCGTGCCATGGGTGACCGAAGCTGATCTGCGCGACGTATTGGATGCGAAGGAGGAAGCGCTGCGCCAATGGGATGCACGCTTGACGGCGATCTTCGAGGAATATGAGACCCACCCGCAGCGTTTGTGCCCGTTGCGAGCGGCGATGGAAGAACGCCTGCTTCGAGCCTTCGCTGGCCTGATAAACCAGCTTCGGCAGCAGGACCTTGGCATCGAGCGATACATCTGGCGCTCTCAAGACGACACGAAAGTGCGCGACAGTCACGCCGAATACGACGATCAGGTGTTTCGATGGGATGAGCCGCCCGAAGACGGCCATCCGGGGCAGGCGCACAACTGTCGGTGTTATGCAAAGCCGGTTGCGCCGGGATCGCGGAATGATGCTATCCTTGCAGAGCTTGCGCCGACGGCAGAAAGTTTTTCGAGCAGCAGCGGGATCGTACGCAGGCTGGCCAATGGCCTGTTGGCCCGATCACCTGCGGGGATGGCGGCCTATGCTGCGCTGGAAGCGAACAACCTGCTTCAAGGCTACGTGCAGTCCGCTCGCGAGCAGCGAGTCCGAGATGCCGCCGCCATCTTGGGTGCCGATCTTGGCACCGTGGAGGGATTGCTCGCCGCGCGATCCTACGCTCAGGCACTGGTTTTGGCTGAAAATGGTTTCCTGTCAGGTTCCTTGAACGCGGCGAACGGGCGAGGGTGATGGCCGAGGCCATAGGCTTGTACGAGATGTACCGCCACGGTCTGTTCACATTGCCCAACGAGAACGCCCTTGATGCGGTAAATCTCGCGCGCCGCCTCGCCGCAGACGCTATCGCCGCATTGGACGCCAGTCGCCTTGTCATCGATGAAGGTTCACTTTCGCAGGGTTGGGTCGAGGTCTTTCCCGAACTGACCGAAGATGACCGACGCCTCGGGCAGCTTCCCGGCTTCACGCCCGAACGCATCGAGCAATGGTTGGAAATCTACCCGGCCGAGACCCTTGGCCTGCCGAACCACACCGGATCGCCCGCTGCCGAAGACCCGACCGGCAACATCATTTCCACGCCGATCCCGGATGCGGCGGGGCCGAACATTGTTGAGGCGCGTCGGGATGAGGCCTTCACCACCCCCGGCGGGAACACGATTGGCGACCACGGCCGCAAGGGCGACGGGCTGGAATACATCACAGGAAAAGGGCACACTGTCGGGCAAATCGATGACATAATCGCCAATCCACGGCCCGATCTTAGCGGAATCGTCGCCGAACGCGGTCGATACCGGGGCGAGGACATGACTTTGCTGACTGGACAGGACGGGCATTGGGTAATCTTGAGTCCAGTGGGACATGTCGTCGCAGTAAGCAATCGGAACCGTCCCCTTCGGGATAGAGAAAATGACTCTGACCCGATCATCAGGCCATTGGAGTGAACATGCAAAGTGAATTCGATGAATTGATCGACAAGCTCGAAACGGGTGCCTTCGTGTATGTCGAACCTTCCAGCAGGATGCTTGAATTCAACGAATACATGGCGTCCTGCGGCTACAGCGTTGCCCGGCTGGAGGTTGTGCGACTTCGCGGACAAGGACCGGGGCGTGCATTTGAGTATGACTACCGGGCAACCACGGAGCCGGGCTTTGAGGAAGACTGGCAGATTTTTCTCGATCCGCAGCGATCTGCCGCCAATATCCGTGACATCGTGCGCCGCGCGTTGAGCGAGGGCGGCGAGTACAGATATCTGGTGTGGGCCGAGGTGCCACCATCCGAAGAATGACCGGTATTCCTGCCGGATGAAGAAAAACCAAGGCCCCAGATGGATGATAAAGAAGCAATCAACCTGCTTGAAAAGCAGATCAAGGCCCTTGAACAGGCCGGCATCGACATGTCGGGTGATCGAGAGTTCTTCTATGTCGGGGAGTATGACCTCGCGCTTGAAGGTGTCTACGTCGCGCACAAAAAGCACCGCGGTGTACTCAATGCTCAAGAGGTCCAGGCGCTCGTCGACGATTTCGGCATGGACACGTCCGAATTTGATAGATGAACTGCAATGGCTGTTGATTGATGGTGGGCGCAGACGGCATTTGATCTGTCCGCTTCCGAAACTTTGTCTCTGAAGACAAGTAAGCGATTGGCATGGTCACTGACCATCGGGCCAGATCAGAATCGCATGTTTCGGATCAGTCCTTACACTCGAAGGCCTGAGAGAGGTCATCATCATTCGTCGGAACGGCACGATAGGAAGACTCTGATGGCTATTTTCTACACCGCTTACTCCGATTTGGAGTTGCCCGACCTGATGCAGCGGCTTGGCATGGCAGCCACGAGTGCTGGTGATACCTGGGAAATGTGGCGCGCATACGACGACTTGGGGCCATTCCACCAGGAAATCATGGCAGAATATGGTGTTCGAGATAATTTCAAGAGTGCTTGTTTCACCCGACATTCGAAAGATCATTCAGTTCAGGCGCGCGAGGCCATGCTTTCGTTCTTTGATTCTTTACCAGGGCGAAAGCTGCTTCTGAATAGAGGCGTGTTGGTCTCCCTCCGCCAGGAACAATGACTTAGCCGGTTGCAGAGGCGACCGGGCCGAACCCGGCGGGTTTCCCCGCCGGGTACGAGGGGGAGACCCCGTTCTTTTCAGAACGGGATCTTGTCGTCGCGGTCGACCAGCTTTGGATTTTCGTTCTCGGCCGACTTCGGGCGGCGCGGGGCAAGTCGACCTTCCCAGCGATGACCTCGCAGCCCTGGGGCACTCAACCAAATTCCTGCCATTGTAACCTACCGTTTCAAAACAACTTGCCAGCTCTCATCTTCTGCCGCCTTGGCGCGCCATTTCCGAACAAATGTGTGAAGTTTCGTCGCCGTAATGAACGACGGTTCAGGCGCCTTTCTTGCAAGGTGCTTTTTCCACCCATTCAAGCAGGCGGGGGATTGCCCCTTCGTTTCGGCCAGTTGTGTCCTGCTGGCGGCATGCGGGGCCATTCACTACATGCGGGGCATGTCCCGGCAATCCTCTCGGAAAAGAATGAAGATCAGGGCACAGACCAGCCGGAACCTCGGCTTGATCCATCGGCGCCAAGCTGTAGAACATCAACCAACAGTGCCGGGACCTTTCGAACCATAATCTCGCCGTCTGTTCCAAGTCCTTCTGTGGCGGACACCCGTTCAAGGATTACGTGATCCGAATACTTCAATCACGAGACCAAACCCGCATCCAACCGCAGCCTATGACCTTCGCCCAGATCTTTCCAGCGCGCCAAAGGCCGTTCCATGCCCAGCGGATAGACTGGCGCGGCTGTCACGGCTGATGCGGCATTGCGAGCAAATCTCTGGCGCGGATGCGCGACAGGAACGGCCTCCAGCAGGCGCTGGGTATAAGGGTGGGCGGGGTTGGACAGCACATTGCGCGCGGGACCCTGTTCGACGACACTGCCGCGATACATGACCAGAATGCGGTCTGCGACACGTTCAACCACCGCCATGTCATGCGAGATGAACAAAAGCGCCATATCTTCGGAGTGTTTCAACCCTTCCAATAGATCAAGGATCTGGCCCTGAATGGCCACATCAAGTGCAGAAACCGGTTCATCCGCGATCAGCACTTTCGGGCTTAGCACCAGCGCGCGGGCAATGCATATGCGCTGGCGTTGCCCGCCGGAAAACTGGTGCGGATAGCGGTCAAGCGTGCCCTTGGGCAGACCGACCTTGGCGACCAGTTCCTGCAACGCCGCATCACTGCCCTGCGCGGTCTGGCCCAGCCCGCGAATGCGCAGGGGTTCTGTCAGGATCTGGCGCACCGACATGCGCGGGTCCAGCGCGGCATAGGGGTCTTGAAAGATCATCTGGATATTGCGCCGTGCATGGCGCAGTTCTTCGCCTGTCAGGGTGAACAGATCCTGCCCGTTCAGAAAGGCGCGCCCTTCATTACTGGGCACCAGCCGCAAAAGTGATTTCGCAAGGGTGGATTTGCCACACCCGCTTTCGCCGATGATGGCTACGGTTTCGCGCGGATGCAGGTCGAAGGAAATATCCTCGACCGCGTGCAGGTTGGCGACATGTCTGCGCAGAAACGCAGAATGTACGGGAAATTGTGTGCTCAGGTGCCGCACGGCAAGGATGGGTGCTGTTCGTTGTGCATCCGGCACAGCTGCCTTGATCCGCGCGTGCTCATCACGGAATTTCGGTGCGGATTCGAGCAGTTTTCTGGTGTAGTCATGCTGTGGTGTGTCAAACACATCAAGGACGTTGCCCTGCTCCACAATGCGGCCGTTCAGCATGACTGCAACGCGGTCGGCAATTTCAGCGACAACCCCCATATCATGGGTGATGAACAGAACCGACATGCCGGTTTCCTGCTGCAAGCTGCGGATCAGCCCCAAAATCTCGGCTTGCACCGTAACATCCAGCGCGGTGGTCGGTTCATCCGCAATCAAGATGCGCGGGCGGCAGACCAGTGCCATAGCGATCATGACACGCTGGCGCATTCCGCCCGACAATTCGTGCGGATATTGCCGCATGCGCCCTGCGGGGTCGGTCAGGCGCACTTTTTCCAGCATTGCAATCGCGGTGGCCTTGGCTTTGTCAGTGTTGTGGGGCTGGTGCTGTTGGATGACCTCCAGCAGCTGCGCACCAATGGTCATGACCGGGTTCAGCGATGTCATGGGGTCTTGGAAAATCATAGCAATATGCGCCCCGCGTAAGGCGCGCATACGCGGCTGTGACAGTTTCACAAGATCAAGCGGGGCCGCCCCGTTTTGCTGGTGCAACAGGATGCGGCCCGCGCTGATATGCCCGCCCTGATGGTCAATCAGCCGCATGATGGATTTGACCGTCACCGACTTGTCCGAACCGGATTCGCCCACGAGTGCAAGTACCTCGCCATCATGCAAGGTCAGCGACACATCCTTGACGGCGGGTGCTTTGGCATTGCCGAAATGGACATTCAGGTTTTCAAGCGTCAGCAGCGGGTTTGCAGCGGGCATGGCGGCACCTTTCGGATGGGGGCGGGGTCTCAGGCCGGAACAGGCGTGCGCATGGCCCATGCGCGGATTTCCAACAGGGAATCGCGGCGCGATGCATCCATACGCACAACCGACAGGCCGGGGGGGGCGCTTGGGTCAACCCATTCATTCCAGATTGGGACGAATGCAGGCCAGTCGCCCATATCGTTTAGCCAGACCTGCACCTGAACAATCTGGTCGCGCCCGCTGCCCATCTGGTCCAGCAAATCGTCGATAACGCCCAGAATATCGCGGCTTTGGCCCGCGAAATCCGCAGCCTTGTCCGGCGCGGTCAGGCAGACCGATGCAATATCACCCGCCGCAGAGCCGAGATAGATTTTCGGCCCCCAACTGTCGATGCGTCCTGTTTTCTGAATGCTCATGCTCACACCTCGGGCCGATAGGCGACGGCCACGATTTCCAGCAGCAGGTCGGGGCGGTACAATTCGCCGGACACACAGGTGCGCGCGGGCGGGTTGGCGGCGTCCACCCACTGGTTCCAGACGGAATTCAGGCCGGAAAAATAGCGCATGTCCTTCAACCAGATGGTTACGGTGAACAGATCGGCCTGCGTCAGGCCCGCCTCGCTCAGCAATTCGTCCAGCTTGTCTATCGCATCTTGCGCCTGTTCCTTGATGTCACCATCAAGGTTGCGCGGCTGGATGCCCGTCATATGGACCCAGTTGCCGCTTTGGCACAAAAGCGCGCGATATGCGCCGTCCATGGTTTCGGTGTGGCTGCGTGTTATCATGGATATATCCTTTGGTTAGTGAGCTTTAAGTTTAGGATCGAACTGGTTGCGCAAGGCGTCCCCCAGCAGGTTCAGCCCCAGCACAGTCAGGAAAATCGCAAGTCCCGGAAACAGGGCCATCCACCATGCGCTGGAGATGTAGGAGCGTGAATCTGCCAACATGCCGCCCCAGGTGGGAATACTTGGCGGCACCCCAAGGCCCAGAAAACTAAGGGATGATTCCGAGATGATCGCATTTGCCATGGCGAAACTTGTCATGACAATGACCGACAGCATGACATTGGGCAGGATATGCTGGCGCAGAATGAACCAATGACCCGCCCCAAGTGACCGCGCGGCCAGTATGAATTCACGTTCGCGCAAGGCCATGGTTTCGGCGCGGGTCACGCGGCAATAGGGAATCCAGCGCTGCGCGGTCAGCGCGACAATCACAATGGTCAACCCCTGTCCGATAAAGGCCACGATGGCAATCGCCAGCATCAGGGGCGGAAAGGACCAGAAGATTTCGGCAACTTTCTGGATGGCACTGTCAATGCGCCCGCGAAAATAACCCGATACGATGCCCAGAAACACCCCGGCCACACTGGCAAACAATGCCACAGCGGTGGCGATGATAAGCGACACCCGCGCGCCGTGGATAATCCGGCTCAGGATGTCGCGCCCGACATGGTCGGTGCCCAGCACATGCGGGCCGCGCCAGTCTGGCGGCGTCAGGGCCAGCATCAGATCCTGACGGTTTGGCGCGTGCGGGGCAATCAGTTCGGCGAACAGGCCAAACACCACCAGAAACACGATCGTCAAAACACCGTAGATGCCCTTGAACCCTGTCAGGTGGCGATAATCCTCGCGCAGCTTTTGCCAGCGGTCGCGCAGGGACATCGTGGTTTGGGAAGCGTTGTCCATATCAATTCATCCGTATGCGCGGGTCGATAAGGGTGTAGAACAGGTCAATCAGCAGGTTCATCACGATGAACATGCCGGTATAGACCAGCACCAGCCCGATAATCAGCGGGAAATCCCGCGACGAAATGCCGGTAATCAGCAAGCTGCCAATGCCCGGCCATGCAAAGACCGTCTCGACGATCATCGCGCCCGACAAAAGCGTGCCGAATTCCAGCCCGATGATCGTGACAACACCCACCATGGCGTTGCGAAAGGCATGGCGCCACAACACGCGGGCTTCGCTTACGCCTTTGGAACGTGCGGTCATGACAAAATCTTCGCGCAATGCGTCCAGAACCTGTGCGCGGGTCATTTGCGTGATGATGCCCGTCATGTTGGTGCCCAGCACGATTGCAGGCAGCGCAAGGTGTTTCAGGGCTGCGCCCAACGCATCCCAGCGCCCTGCCAGAATGGAATCGATGATCAGAAACCCTGTGACATGCTCTACCCCCAGCCCCCAGGGTTCGCGCCCGCCAGATGGCAGGATGTTGAAATAGCCGGCGAACAGCAAGATCAGCAGGATGCCCAGCCAGAAATTCGGCATGGATATGCCCGCAAAACTGAAGGCAGATGCAATCGCATCCCATGCGGTGCCGGGACGGGCGGCGGCCAGAACGCCCAAGGGCACACCCACGCCCACCGCGATCAGCGTGGCAGCGACGGCAAGTTCAATGGTGGCGGGCAGGCGGTCCATGACAATCTCGATCACGGGCATTTTGTAGCGAAAGGACATGCCGAAATCGCCGGTCAGGGCATTGCCCAGAAAGTTCAGAAACTGGATGAATGGCGGGCGGTCCAGCCCCCATGCTTCGCGGATGCGTGCCTTGTCGGCCTCTGATGCCTCGTCCGAGATCAGCATGGTCACCGCATCCCCCGGTGCCAGCTGCATCAGCGCGAAGATGATACCGGACACGACAATCAGAACCGGCACCGCGCCTGCAAGGCGTTTGATGAAATACAGCAGCATAGGCGCCTTCCTTTCGAAAATCAGGCCCGAACCTGTTTCGGGCCTGTGATCCGTCGCTTAGTTGACGAAGATTTCCCAACCATCCGCACGGTCCGCCGGGCGCGGCTGGAAAGAGATGTCCTTGGACACGCCCCAGCCCATCTGGTGCTGCCACATGAAGGCGGCAGGTGCCTGCTCTACCAGTCTGCGGATCGCGGCCTGCATCTTCAGCGCGCGTTCCTCGGCGTCGAATTCCGACCGTTCAGCCGCCAGCAATTCGTCAAGCTCGGGGTCCGAAAAGCCGATGCGGGGTGATCCGCCAGTGGCAAAATACTGGTGCAGCGCGCGCGACGGGTCGATCATGGAGCCGCGGCCCATGTAGTAGAAGGGCACATTGCCTTGCTGCACATTGGCCCACAGGGTCGCCCATTCAGGCGTGTCCAGCGTTACAGTGAAGCCCGCTTCTTCCAGCATGGGAACCATGGCTTCTGCGATCTGGCGGTCGGCGGTATAGCGCCCTACAGGTGTGGACAGGGTCACTTCAACCCCTTCCAGACCCACCGATTGCAACAGCGCGCGTGCTTTCTCGGGGTCATAGTCCATAGGCGTGGTGAAATCAGGGTCAAAGCCGATCTGCCCCTCGCTTACAGGGCCATGCAGAATGGTTGCCTGATCTTGCAAAATGGCGCGGGCAATCGCTTCGCGGTTGATGGCATGAACCACGGCCTGCCGCGCTTCCAGCACATCCCAAGGGTGGGTGTTGGGCGACATGGCCAGAAACATCATCTCGACCGAATTGGTCGTGGCAATATCTGCATTGGGCAGGTCGCGCACGCGCTGCATCAGTTGCGGGGGCACGCCTTGGGCAATCTGCACTTCGCCATTGGCAAGGGCCGTCACACGCTGTTCGGGTTCGGGCATCAGGCGATACATGATCTGTGCGGGGTTATTTGGCGCAGTCATCGGATGGGTGTCATCGCGTTCGATGATCATGTGCTGGCCGATGCTGACCTCGACCATCTTGTAGGGACCAGCGCCGTAAGGGGCCTGACGGAACATGTCATCGCCAAGTTCATCAAATAGCGCCTTGGATGTGACCTGCACTCCGGCCAGATTGTCTGGCACAGTTGCGTCGGGGGTTTGGGTGGTGATGTGAACTGTCAGATCGTCAATCGCTTCGACATTCGTCCAGTCGCTGACAAGAAAGGCTTTTCCCGATCCGGGATTGTTGGCCATATAGTCGATCGAATGCACGATATCTGCCGCCAGAACCGGTTCGCCATTGTGGCGTGTCAGTCCTTCGGGGAGGGTGATTTTCCAGGTCAGTTCATCAATCGCCTCGACCGACTCGGCCAGATAGGGGATGAACTCTCCTGCGTCAAAATCATAGCGTGTGACACAGCCATAGACCTGACACCACACACTGCCCATCAACACGACAGGGTCGGCATAGGGGTTGTAACCAGAAATGGTTTCGGTCGTGGCGATGGCAACGCGCGCATCTGTATAGTCCTGCGCAGCCAAATGTGTAGCTGTCGCGGCAAGGGCAGCCACGCTCAAGCTGGATAAAGTTGCTTTTCTCATCTTGGTCATCCCGTTTGGGGCCAGTCGTTCGGACAAGGCGTTTGCTTAATCAGTGACCGTTCGCTACTTTTAGCTGGGTCAGTGAATAAGTGAACGTTTACTTACCTTATGGGAAGCGATTAAAATGGTTTCAACTTAAAGACGGGTGTGGTCACGGCACGGTTGACCATGATTTAGACAAGGCGCCCTACTTCTGCGCGAAACGGAGACAGGAATTGTGGAAAGCACGACACTATACAGGCAAGATGATTCGGCCCTTGGCGTTCAGGAACGGCTGCTGGTTGCAGGGACTGCGGAATTTGTCCGCCACGGATTTCAGGGGGCGAGTGTTTCAACGATTGTAAGTGCCGCGCGATGCAATGTGCGCATGGTGTATCATTACTTCGGCAATAAACTGGGTTTGTATCGCGCCTGCATCGCACGCGTGTATCAACATTTGCGCGATGCAGAGGCGCAGGCGGAATTCTGGAATGCTCCGCCGCGCGATGCGATTGCGGAACTTGTTCGGTTTACCTTCGATTACATGCTGGAGCACCCGGAATTCCAGGGACTGATGCGGGTCGAAAACATGGCGGATGGTCAGCATGTGCGCGAACTGGCTGATGTGAATGAGCGCGCCGCCAGTTTGTTCGGGCGAATGAACGAAGTGCTTGATCAAGGTTTGCGCAATGGTGACTTCCAGCACCGGCCCGATGCGACATTGCTTTATCTGTCCATCCTTGGGCTATGCACCATTCACATTGCCAATCGCTACACCATGCAGGTTGTCATGGGGCGGGATCTGGCAAAGCCCGATTTCCTGTCTGCGCGGCGCGAAGAAATCGTCGGCGTAATCCTCGCCTCCTTGCAGCAGGGCAGAGCATGACAGGCGCAGTCACAACGCCGCATCCCTTGGCAACCGAGGCGGGTATGCAAGTTTTGCGCGCGGGTGGCACCGCACCCGAAGCCGTGATCGCCGCCGGGGCTGTGCTGTCGGTGATGATGCCGCATTTCTGCGGCTTGGGGGGCGATGCAGTCTGGCTTGTGACCACGCCAAAAGGCGATGCGCGCAGCTTTCTGGCCATAGGGCAGGGGCTGGACTGCCCGTTTCCGACAGGGCCCATTCCGTTGCGCGGACCAGGGTCGATCCTGACCACGGCTGCCTTGGTCGCCGGGTGGGAACATGCTTTTGAATTCGCGCGCATTGAACTGGGTGGTCGTGCGAACTGGCCCGACCTTCTCGGGCCTGCCATAAACTACGCCGAGGCAGGGTTTCCTGTCACCTCGTCCCAGGAATTCTGGACAGGCTTCAGGCTGACAGATTTGCCGAAGTGGGAAGGGTTTGCGCCGATTTTCCTGAAGGATGGGCAGTCTTTGGGCGCCGGCCATGTTCTGCGCCAGCCGGATCTTGCGCGCGCGTTGCGGGATATCGCAGAGGATGGTGCCCACGCGTTCTATCACGGTGGCTTGTCCAAGCGCATCGTCGACGGGTTGCGCGCAAGGGGGGTGCCCATTTCAAAAGATGATCTGGCACGTACAAGCTGCCGCGATGCGCGCCCCTTGTCACTGCCCTATCGGGGGCTGACCCTACTGGCCCCACCGCCGCCCACGCAAGGGCTGACCACGCTACAGATCATGGGCCAATTGGCCAGGATGGATTTTCGCGGCATTCAGGCGGGCGGTGCGGATCACATCCATATGTGTGTTGAAGCCGTAAAACGTGCCTTTCTGCGGCGCGGCCAGATTGCTGATCCTGCATTTTCGCCAATGACCACCGAAGACAGCCTTGATACCAAGAGCCTTGTAACAATGGCGCAGGATGTCTCCCTGTCCAAGGCTCTGCCATGGCCCTATGTCTGGGCGCATGGCGACACTGTGTTTCTGGGTGCAATTGACGATCGCGGCAATGCGGCAAGTGTCTTGCAAAGCATATATTTTGATTGGGGCAGTGGCGTGGTTGCGGGGGATACCGGGATCATCTGGCAAAACCGCGGCGCAGCATTCAGCCATGACCCTGCCCATGTAAATGCCTTTGCACCGGGCAAACTGCCTTTTTACACGCTAAATCCGGGTATCGCCCTTGAAGGGGGCAAGCCGAGATTTGTCTATGGCACCCAAGGTGCTGATGGTCAGCCACAAACGCTTGCAATGGTGTTGACGCGGCTGATTGATTTTGGCCAATCCCCGTCGCAGGCGCTGGCCGGCCCGCGGTTTTTGCTGGGGCGCACCTTTTCCGACAGTCAGGACAGCTTGAAGTTGGAAGCTGATATTGATGCGACAACCCTTGCCGATCTTGCATTGCGCGGGCATGAAATCAGCGTGATCGCGGCCCAAAGCCCGATGGCGGGGTTGGCGGGAATTGTCCGACTTGATGGTTGTGATATCGAGGCATGGCATGATCCGCGCATCTGAGGGGCAGGGTCCGTCCAAGTCCCGCGCCAGCAGAGCGTTTTTTGTTCATCAGCTTTTGCAGTTATCGTGACCTTCACCGCCACGCTTCCCGCTGATTTAGCGTTTGTCTTGTTCACGCAAGCGCGCAGGGCGCGCGCTCGCACGCTCGTCAGTTTTTGGCAAAGCTGTTGTGACGCCTTCGGGAAATGCGCAAGAAGCGTCAGGCACCATTGCCTCTAGACGCAAATAGCGCCGACGGGGCAGATAAACTCCGTTCTCATGGTCCCGCAGGAACGCCATCAGCTTCTCTCTCACCTCGTTATGAAGATACCACGAGGTGAAGGCCGTCGTCCCCATGAGCCAGATCCACAAGACGGCGCAATTCTCGTCTGCCTCTACCATCTCGATGAGTGGTGGCTCGACCACTCTGGGATCGTCCCGCACGATTTCGCTGATTTTACGCCGCACAAGATCAACGTCGATGCCGTAATCGACGCCGATCTTCACAATGCGTCGCACGGGCTCTCCCTCTTTCGACCAATTCTCGAAGGCGCGCGACAGGAATTCGCTGTGAGGGACAATCAGGCGTGTTTCGGTGGCTGTTCGAATGACAGTGTGAGCAAAAGAAATATCCTCGACCGTGCCCCAGTGTTCGTTATAGACCACGAAATCGCCGATCCGCACCGGATCAGTCAGCGCGATTTGTAGCCCCGCCACCATGTTTCCAAGCAGCGGTTGAGCGCCGATGGCAAGCAGGACACCCAGAACCCCTGCGGATGCCAGCAGCGACAGGCCGAATGTCTCGAAGGCCCCAAGACTTAGCAACACATAACCGACAATCAGGACCGCTACGGCGACCAGCCCCAACCGGCGAACAATGTAGACATTCGTTTTCGTCCTGCGATTCTCCGGATCGTCAGAGGTCAAGGGAACGATGAATGTTTCGCTCAGCCAACGCGTGAGCGCGGATAACAGCCGAAGAACGAGCCAGGCACCCGAAGCCAGCAGGATCAGCTGTGTGCCCTTGTCAAGGTTAGAGGCAACGGGACCGGACAACACAACCAGCTTTTCTGTTCCGACGCCGAATATGAGGGCTGCGACCACTGTTGCCAGTGGAATGGCTGTCGCCGATAACCAGCGCCGCCAGTGCTTTGACAGCCGTCGCGCCAAAAGCCCCGCTCCGGCAAAAACGGCCAACCAAGATGCAAGACTTGCCAAAAGCACGACGCTGACAATCGACCATTCCAGCAGCGATGGCCGCCCCAACATATCAAGGCGCTGCCTCAAGGGAACCCAGCCTTGAAGCCAACCCTCACCTATGGCGTCATATAGCCGAGGAACGCGCTCGACCACGGTCGGAGAAAAAAGCCAGATCGGTTCTGCGCCATCGACGCTATACCTGTGCAGGGTGATAGAAACCGGTCGTGCGTCCAACATGATTTCACCCAGTTCGAGCGAACGGCGGCTGTATGGACTAATCGAAGTTTGAATATCGGGCAGGACGCGGGCATCCGGCGTGTCAGGAACCTCTCGCCAGTCAATCAGGTCGTGACGGCGAATTACATATGCCAGCATCAACGCCAGATATTCCGCCTTTCCGGCTTGTTCATCAGCGGGTATGGCGTTGAGGTTCAATACATGGGCGGCGGACCCCGGATCATTCCCGTCGATGGACGCAAAAAACCACTCCAGTGCAGCTCGGGGAGTGTCAAGTCTTGGTGTCTCTGCGGCGTCAGGAAGCCCTTCATTTATTGTGGTGACCTCGAACGTCTGGCGTTGCGCCGCATCTTGTTCTTGCCCCAATGCTGCCGTCGCGGCGAAGAGCAGCGCAGCAGCACAAAGAAATAGAAAAACTGTTGGGAACGCTGCGCTTTTTTCCATCCTGATTGCCCCCGTCATTCTCGCCTGCGCTGTGCCAGCATGAATGCGCAATCACGTCGGCATTCAGGTTCTGGCATAGCTATCGCCGGATATCGGCCAGAGGAAACTGGACGGGCGGTTTGAATCGGTCTGGACACCGTCCTGTCTGGCAACGCTCAAGCCGCGCGAGACGGATGAGGCGATCCGCATTCTGCGGGCGTGCCATGTCAGCAGATTTCAGCGGTACCGCTGTGCTCTGGCATCACAACAGCACTGCGCAAGCGATGTTGCAATCTGTCGGATCACGCCAGAAACGGCAGGTTCTTCAGATGTTTGCTTGCATTGAAACTGTCGCTGCGGATCAGAACCAACGCCCGCGGCCATACCAGCCACCTCCACCGAGCACGGCAATGACGAGAACAATGATTAGGATTGTGATCAAGTCCATAAACTTCTCTCCAGTCGGTGCCTTGGCAGCAACCGCTGCTCGAGATGAGCAAAGCATCTTGCACGATTGGCACTCCACTGAACATTAAGGCGTCAAACGCTGCCCCTCCCTAACTTGGATCAGCGCCGGGTCACGCGTTCAAACGCGGCTTCCTGTGTCGAAAGTCCATTCGGGGACAGCGGCAGATCAGCGAGAACTGCGGCCGAAACGCAGCGATGCGACGCTCTCCAAAATGCAAATCTGAACCGCGCCGGGTTTACCGGAGAGTTTCTGGTTCACGATCTCCACCATCGGATACTCGACGAACGGAATGGCCTGATGCTTCTCTCAAGCTGCAAGCTGCATCAACCCAGAGAGACCGTTTTTCTGGCAGGACCAACAAGACCGGCGCGCGCGTTAATCATAAAGGCGCAAGCTGTTGGAGTGGCAAATCTCATGGTCTGTGCGAAAGTACAGTGACCAGAGGATCAGTCTTTTTCAGATCCGGCTGCTCGGAAACCTGCGGTTGCTTCGCGCGTCGTGTACCAAATGTCGGGCCTTTCGTTGCGATTATCCGTGATGTTTGCCTCTTCGAATAGCCACGCTGAGAGGTTGGCAGCGTGTTCGAGTATCTCAGGGCCGGACACAAGTTCTGGACGGCGTTGCTCCATGAGGATTGCGCCATCGACGATGACTGTGTCTACATCTGCTGCACAGGCAAAATGCGTGATCCTGTTCAGGTGCATCACGGGCGGATAGAGATGCGGTTTGAAGCCATCTACCAGGATTATGTCGGCTTTCTTGCCGACCTCCAGCGAACCGAGGTCGCGGTCGAGGCCAAGGGCACGGGCTGCGCCGATCGTGGTCAATTCAAGCGTCTTCCCCTCAGTCATGACAGCGGGTTCGCGGAAATGACGCCTATGATAATGCATGCACTGGGCCATATGACGAAACATGTCGTAGCCACGATCCGGAGCGGCCGCATCTGACCCAAGCGCAACATTTACGCCAAGGTCCAGAAGCTCCGGCACCGGGCATCGGCCTAGAATGGACATGATCGCACTTGGATTGTGGATGACGCTGGCCCCGGTGGTCTGCAGGGCGGTGATGTCATCGGCCGTGAGGTCCACGCAATGCGCAAGAGCCGCCCATGGGCCAAGTTGTCCAAGCGATCTTGCAGTCTCGATACTGCCAGCGCGATGGCCATCCTGCATGAAGATAACTCCGAGCGACTCTCGCAGGTCACTGACCTTGTCGCAGAGGGGGCGAATTGCCGGGCCGTGGCTGTTCAGGTGGTCTTGGGTATAGACCGGGGCGACGAGGCAGACGCCTGTGCGGCGGTTCAGAATGTCATTCTGTCTGCGAACCAGATCGGCAGATACCTCAAGCTGGGTCTCGAATGCGAGATCGAAGTTCTGCAGGCGGCCTTGCCCATCCCTGCGCGCAAAAGATTTGGGAAATGGATAGCGGGATGGTCCGACGGCCAGAAGCGTGCGCAGGCCCGATTCTCGCGTTGCGCGGCAATGGGCCTCGCCGGCATCCGGGCTGTCGGTGCGCATCACATCGGCCCCGCCGCCCAAAAGCGAAACCGCCGTGGTGACACCGCTCAGAACGCGTTCGAGTTGAGCAAGCCGGGCTTCTGCATACCAGAATTCCGGGGTCGCATGGCGCGCATAGATTGTCTCGCAGATATCAAACCAGACATCCCCGTTCCCGTCGCCAGCAGCACGCACGAGACCATGCCCTGCATGGGCATGAGCATCAATAAGACCGGGCAGGGCGATCATATGCGGTCTGGCCAGACGCTTGCGCCCGGCAGGGGCCGGACCCTGACCCAAGGCGCTGATGCGATCCTTGTCAATTGCGATCCAGCCATTTTCAAGAATGCGGCGCTCTGAATCGACGGTGATGATTGTGTCGCACTGGACGACAAGGTCGTGCATGTCGGGGCTCATCCCGCTCATGTCAGGATGTCGCGCAGGTCAGTGCTGCGTGTTTTCTCTTCGCGAAGATCAAGTGCAGTTTCGATATGTTCAAGATGATGGTCCATAAGGTGATTTGCATGTGCGGCATCGCCCTTGGCGATGGCGTCAACGATCAGGCCATGTTCATCAGGACCACAGGATGTCGTGTCATGTGACTGATAGACGGCCGTGATCAGTGAGGTCCGTGAGATCAGATCCCGCAGCACTTGCCACAGGTACCGAGACCCTGCCAGTTCTGCGATCAGCAGATGAAATTCGCCGGATAGATGAATGATGGCCTTGCGGTCCTGTGCAAGATGCGCGGATTTTTCCAGTTCAAGATGCTTGCGCAGGCGATCTATAGCGTCGCGGGTCGGCGCGGCGCTGAGGCGTTCGACCAGTCGCGCCTCGATCATGCGCCGGGCAAAGAACACATCGCGGGCTTCCTCGATCGAGGGTTCAGAGACGAAGGCCCCGCGGTTGCGGAAAATGGTGACCAGCCCATCGCGTTCCAGCGCTGCGAGCGCCTGACGTACGCGCGCGCGGCTGACAGAGAACAGTTCGGCCAACTGTTCTTCCTTCAACTGGGTTCCCGGACGCAGCTTGCGTTCTGCGATGGCGGTCCAGATCCGAGTATAGATCATCTCTTGCGGCGATGTCACTTGCGACGACATGTCGTTCATTCTTGCGTTCCCTCATCTGCCTCATTGAACAATATCTACGCACAGATCGAAAAAAACAATCGTGATCTACAAAACAGTCAACAAAATTGTAGACAAAATTGACAACATCTG
>SLAT01000171.1 GCA_007126715.1 Roseinatronobacter sp. | reverse complement strand
TGAATGGTGGGCACGACAAGGTTCGAACTTGTGACCCCTACGATGTCAACGTAGTGCTCTACCACTGAGCTACGCGCCCTGACCAGATGTTTTCTGCGCCCCAAACAAAAGGGACGCGGAGTCCACCGCGCCAATTGATGCGGTCTATAAAAGGAGTCGCAGGCAGGATCAAGGGCTTTTGATTGCTCATTGCAATGCGCTATAGTCAAAAAAAACAGAAAACGGTGCCATGCAGTCTTTTGACTTCCTTCCTGCCACTATGCCCGACAGTGCTGTGGTCTTTGCGTCGCCTCATAGCGGGCGCCATTACCCATCGGAATTTCTGGCAGCTTCGACGCTGGATCCTATTGTCCTGCGCTCGTCAGAGGATGCCTATGTTGACCGATTCCTGCGCGCCGCACCTGAGGCGGGTTCGCCGGTTTTGTTGGGCGGTGTGCCGCGCGCCTATGTTGATTACAACCGTGCCGCTTCCGAGCTTGACCCGGCCTTGATCACTGGAATTTCCGCGCGCGGCCTGAACCCGCGCATCAGTTCCGGTCTGGGTGTCATCCCGCGCGTTGTTGCAGGCGGACGGGCCATTTATCGTGGCAAGATCACGCGGGCAGAAGCAGAGATGCGCCTGCGCCTGTATTGGCACCCGTATCATGACAAACTGGCAAAAATCATGTCCGAACAGCGCGCAATTCATGGGCGGGCAATCTTGCTGGATATGCACTCCATGCCCCGCGATGCTGTCAACATGAACGGCCAGCATACATCCTTGCGGCCTGACATTGTGCTGGGTGACAGGTTTGGTGCGTCTGCGCATTCCGAAATAACCGAAGCCGTTGCGGCAGTCTTCACCGCAGCAGGGTTGCGCGTGGCGCGCAATTCGCCTTTTGCGGGGGCCTATATCACGCAACGCCACGGTCTGCCGTCCAGCGGGCAACATGCAATCCAGATCGAGATCGATCGAGGCTTGTATCTTGATGAGCGCCGGGTCAGCCCGAATTCAAGTTTCGACAGTTTCCAGAACGTGATGGATGGGGTTGTGCGCGACCTTGTTGCCATTGGTCGCAGTGAGGCAATTCCTCTGGCTGCTGAATAGTGCTGCATTCTGTCACAGGTCTTTGATAATTTTACAGAATGCTCGGCTAATTCATTCTCTCTACAAGATTTCCTGCTTATAGTCAGAGAATGGACATCATTGCACTTGTCGGCGCTTTGGCCGTGCTTTTCATCGTTATCGGTGTTTCCGAACCGCTGTCCGAGCGGTTGCGCCTGCCGTTCACGGTGATTCTTGCGATCGTCGGTGCCGTAATCGGTGCTCTGGCGCTCTATGTGCTGTCCAGCGACGTGGCAAGTGCGCTGAACCCGGTCATGCGCCGCTTTCTGGAAATTCCAATCCGCTCCAACGTATTTCTGTATGTGCTTTTGCCAACATTGCTGTTTCAGGTTGCGCTGATGGTCAATGCACGGCGGATGCTGGATGACTGGGTGCCGATTCTGGTTATGGCTGTCGGTGCGGTAATTGTTGCCACGATTGTCATTGGCTATGCGCTCAGCCCGTTTACCACCCTGTCTTTTGCGGCCTGTCTGCTGATCGGCGCGATTGTATCGACGACGGACCCTTCGGCAGTTGTCAGCATTTTTCGCAATATCGCAGCCCCCCAACGCCTGACGCGAATCGTTGAGGGTGAAAGCCTGTTGAATGATGCCGCTGCCATCGCTTTGTTCGGGTTCTTTCTAACCTTTGTCATGTCCGGCGTGCCGGACCCCAGCCTACAGGATGCGCTGGTCATTTTCCCGTGGCTGGTGCTGGGCGGTATTGGGCTAGGGTTGATTCTGGCGCGTGTGACAGTCGCGCTCATGGCGCTGATCCCGACATTCCCCCGCGCGCAAGTCTCGATCAGCGTGGCATTGCCGTATCTGACATATATCATCGCCGAACAGTTTTTGGCGACCTCTGGTGTGATTGCGGTGGTCGTTGCTGGATTGACCCTGAACCTGACGGGGCCAGGGCGCCTGACCCCGATGAGTTGGACCTATCTGCGCGAGGTCTGGGAGGTGCTGGCCTATTGGGCGGGCGCGCTGATCTTTATCCTTGCCGCACTGCTGATCCCCCGACTGATGGGCGATCTGCGCCTGAGTGATCTTTTCCTGATCTGCATCATCATTCTGGCGGCCTTTGTGGCGCGGGCCATCATTCTGTGGGGCATGTTGCCGGCGCTGTCCCTTATGCGGCTTTCACCGCAGGTGGAACCGGCTTATCGCGCCGCTATCATGTGGGGTGGATTGCGGGGGGCCGTAACGCTGGCGCTGGCCCTTGCGGTGACGGAAAACGCACTGGTGCCGCCCGCGATCAAGCGCGAGGTGGGTATTCTGGCAACAGGCTTCACGCTGTTCACGCTGCTGGTGCAGGGGACGACATTGCGTTGGGTTATTGCGCGGCTTGGCCTTGACCGGCTGCCACGGCTGGATCAGGCGCTTTCGCATCAGGTCATTGCGGTCGCCCTGCAAAATGTGCGCGAGGAAATTGCCGAAACCGCACGTGATTTCAAGCTACCGCAAGAGGTTATCCGCTCAGAGGCGAAACGCTTTGCAGAACGGTTGGACAGCGCGGTAGAACTGGCAGAAGCGGCCGAGGCCATCCCGGACCGCGACCGTATTACCCTGGGTCTGGTCGCATTGGCGGGGCGAGAGCGTGATCTGATTATCGAAAACTTCCGCCAGCAACTGTTTTCGGCGCGTTTGGTGGACCGGATGCTGTCAGATGTCGACCGGCTTATCGAACAGACGCGCGGTGGCGGACGAAACGAATACCGTGCAGCCGGGCGTCGCGCGCTTGGCTATGGCGGTTGGTATCGACTGGCAGTTGTGGTGCATAACCGCCTGCGTTGGTCCCTTCCGCTGGAGCGGATGACCGCAGAGCGGTTTGAGCTGTTGCTGAACCAGCGCCTGATCCTGGGCGAATTGCACGGCTATATCAACAGCAAGATCCGGCGTATTCATGGCCGCCGTGTTGCCGAGTTGTTGCACGAATTGTTACGCCGCCGCGAAGAAGAAACCGATAACGCCATTGAGGGGTTGCGCTTGCAATATCCGGGCTATGCAGAAGAAATGGAGCGGCGCTTCATCCGCCGCGCCTCGATCCGGCTGGAGGAGCGCGAATATGAAACCCTGTTTGGGGACGGACTAATCAGCCGCGAGTTATATACCACTCTGCGCAACCGGCTGACAGAGCGCCGCACCAGGGTCGAAGCGCGACCGGCGCTGGATTTTGCGCTGCAAAAAGACGCGTTCCTGCGCAGTTTTCCCTTGTTCGAAGGGATGCACGATGACCAGCGCCGCCAGTTGGCGCGGGCCTTGCGCACCCATCATGTCGAACCCGGCACCGTGCTGTTACGCAAGGGAGAAGTCCCGCATTGCGTTTATTTCATAGCGTCTGGCGCGGTAGAGATGGAGCGAAAGGGCCAGAAAATGCGTCTGGGCCGGGGTGAGTTCTTTGGCCATATCGGCTTGCTGACCCGCCAGCCACGCCGCGCCATGATCAGTGCGATCAGCCACTGCACGCTGCTTTCACTGGATGAGACACGTTTCAAGCGCCTGCTCACGCGCAATCGCTCGCTTTATGATGCGGTATTGCACAGTGCCGAATTGCGCGGTGTGACGTTGGACAATGCGGCCCTGTCTGATCCGCCAAAGCTGCCCTAGCGCGGGCTGTCTTTGGGAGGAAAGATACGCATGTCCTGCCCTGTTACCCAAGGCGAATACTTCCCCATGACAGCGGCGAATTCACCAGAGCCAAGAAATCGTGCAAGCCAGTCTTGCAAGGCGGGCCAAGGTTGGGCGTCAAACCAGTGCTTGTCGATGAAGGCAAATTGCCGAACAAAAGGCAGTAATGCATAATCTGCCAGGGTCGGGCGGCCGAATATCCATGCTTCAATCTGTGCATCAAGCGCGGTCAGATATGCGGCGGCATCGGCCAGATGTTGGCTGCGGTCCTCTTGCGGGTAGCGGGTCGCGTATTTGCAACGATCAAGCGCGTGTTTGAACGGGCCATCATTGCGCGCGATCCAGTCCCACCCAGATGCGGGCATGTCCAGCCAATTTTGCGGGTCCTGCTGCCCCAGCGCCCAACGCATGATATCAAGGCTTTCGTCGATCACGCCATCAGTCGTCACAAGGCAGGGAACAGTCGCGCTGGGCGATACCGATAGAAACTCTGCCGGTTTGTCGCGCAGCACGATTTCGCGCAACTCTACCCGCAGGCCGGATGCGGCCAGCGCAAGCCGGGCGCGGATGGCATAGGGGCAGCGACGGAAGGACCAGAGGATCGGGGTCATTACGGCCTTTGCTGTGGGTATCGGGGCAGGGACAACCACCCCGATACAGAATTGCGGTTAGCTGCGTACCAGTGTTTCGTAGCTCTCGGCGACTTTGCGTGTCATCTGGCCTACCTGAAAATGGTGCTCGCCAATCTGACCAACCGGTGTGACTTCGGCGGCGGTGCCGGTCAGCCAGCATTCGCTGAAATCGGCCAGTTCTTCGGGCATGATATGGCGTTCATGCACGACAATTCCCATGTCGCGCAACATGGTAATCACGGTCTGTCGGGTGATCCCGTTCAGGATTGCATCGGGGATCGGCGTATGCACTTCGCCATCCTTGACGAAAAACACATTCGCGCCCGTCGCCTCGGCCACATAGCCGCGATAATCGTAGAAAAGCGCATCTGAGCAGCCCTTTTCCTCTGCGGCGTGTTTGGACATGGTGCAGATCATGTACAGACCTGCCGCCTTGGCCGAGGTTGGAATTGTTTCGGGCGACGGGCGGCGCCATTTGGCGATATCCAGTTTTGCGCCCTGCCATTTCGCATCGCCGTAATAGGCGCCCCATTCCCACGCGGCCACGGCCAGTCGCACGGGGTTGCGCCGTGCCGCGACACCCATATCCGGCCCCGCACCGCGCCAGGCGACCGCGCGCACATAGGCATCGGTCAGATTATTTGCCTCAAGCACTGCGGTCTTGGCGGCTTCGATCTGATCGACCGAGTAAGGGATCGGCATGTCCAGCAGACGCCCCGATTCCAGCAACCGCTCGGAATGTTCGCGGCTCTTGAAGATCTTGCCGCTATAGCACCGCTCGCCCTCGAACACGGATGAGGCATAATGCAGCGCATGGGTCAGGATATGCACATTGGCATCCCGCCAGGGCACGAGCTCGCCATCCATCCAGATCTGTCCGTCCCTGTTATCATATGCACCGGCCATTCATGCCTCCTCTGGACCGCCATTTTCGGATATTGCGCAAATTA
>SLAT01000193.1 GCA_007126715.1 Roseinatronobacter sp. | reverse complement strand
CCGGGCGGATCATCAATATCCACCACTCTTTCCTGCCTTCGTTCAAAGGGGCCAACCCCTATAAGCAAGCGTTCGAGAAAGGCGTGAAACTGATTGGGGCTACCTCGCATTATGTGACGGCCGATCTGGACGAAGGACCGATCATCGAACAGGACACCGTGCGCGTTACACATGCACAATCGCCGGAAGATTATGTCTCGCTCGGGCGCGATGTCGAAGCGCAGGTGCTCGCGCGCGCCGTGCATGCCCATGTTCGCGGACGTGTTTTTCTGAACGGCAGCAAGACTGTGGTCTTTCCTGCTTCGCCCGGATCCTATGCGTCGGAACGCATGGGATGAAACACGACCTGGCTTTCGCCGAAATTGACCAGAATGGAACGAACCATGTCCCGACTTGACCTGATCACGATTGGCCGCTCGTCTGTTGACCTTTATGGATCGCAAGTCGGCGGTCGGCTGGAAGATATGGGCACATTTGCCAAATATATCGGCGGCAGCCCTACGAATATTGCCTGCGGCACGGCACGGTTGGGGCTGCGGTCCGCAGTGATTACTCGGGTTGGTGATGAGCATATGGGGCGGTTCATTCGTGAACAGCTCGCCCGCGAGGGGGTTTGCACCGATGGTGTCGTGACCGACCCAGAGCGCCTGACAGCGCTGGTCTTGCTGGGTATTCGCGATGAGGACCAGTTTCCGCTGATTTTCTACCGTGAGAATTGCGCGGATATGGCACTGTCGGAAGAGGATATCGACGAGGATTTCATCGCCTCGGCCCGCGCATTGTTGCCCACCGGTACGCATCTATCCCATCCGCGCACCGAAGCGGCCGTGCTCAAAGCGTTGCGGCTGGCGCGCAAACATGGTGTCAAGACGGCGCTTGATATCGATTACCGCCCCAACCTGTGGGGCGTGGCTGGACATGGCGATGGTGAAAGCCGCTTTGTGGAATCAGCGGCAGTCACGGCAAAGCTGCAATCGCATCTGCATTTTTTCGATTTGATCGTGGGCACGGAAGAAGAGTTCCATATCGCGGGCGGGACCACAGACACGATTGCCGCGCTGCGCGCAGTACGGGCCGTGTCAGACGCCGTGCTGGTGTGTAAACGCGGTGCAGCAGGTGCGGTCGCGTTCGAGGGGCCGATCCCGGACAGCCTGGACGATGGCCAGACCGGCCCCGGCTTCCCGATTGAGGTCTTCAATGTGCTGGGTGCGGGGGACGGGTTCTTTTCCGGGCTCATGAAGGGCTGGCTGGACGGAGCGGACTGGCCGACCGCGCTCAAATACGCCAATGCCTGCGGGGCCTTTGCCGTCTCGCGCCATGGCTGCACACCAGCCTACCCTTCGCTGGCGGAGCTGGACTTCTTTCTGGAACGCGGCGTGGTCCAGCCCGACTTGCGCAATGACGCAGCGCTGGAGCAGATACACTGGTCCACGAACCGCGCGCGCAATCATGGTGCCGATTGGGACGATTATCGCATCTTCGCCTTTGACCATAGGTTGCAACTCGAAGAAATGGCAGGCTACAGCCCTGAGCAGGGCGCGGCCTTCAAGGAATTGTGCCTGCAGGCCGCGCTTGCGGTGCGGGACGGGCGCGACGGCTACGGCATCCTGTGCGATGACAGGATCGGGCGGCGGGCGCTGCATGCGGCATCGGGCACTGGCCTGTGGGTCGGGCGGCCCTGCGAATGGCCGGGATCTCGGCCCTTGTCGCTGGAACCAGCGTTGGGCATTGATTGCGGTGGGTTGCAGGCATGGACGCGCAGCAATGTGGTCAAGGTGCTGTGCTTTTGCCATCCAAGCGATGTCGAAAGCCAGTGGGCCGAGCAGGTCGCAACGGTGGGGCGCTTGTTCACCGCCGCGCGGCGCAACGGGTTGGAATTTTTGCTGGAAGTGATCCCGTCGAAAGTGGCTTCGGTGGATGGCCAGACCACCGCGCAGGTTATCGACCGTTTCTACCGCGAGGGCATCTTTCCCGACTGGTGGAAGCTGGAGCCGCTGACCACCCGCGCCGCGTGGCAGAATGCCATCGACGCGATCGAGGCGCATGACCGCCATACGCGTGGCATCGTGGTGCTAGGGTTGGATGCGCCGGAAGATGAACTTGCGGCCAGCTTTGCCACCGCGGCGCAGTTCCCGCTGGTCAAGGGGTTCGCGGTGGGACGCACAATATTCGGCGATGTGGCGCGGCGTTGGTTCGCGCGGAATTGCGATGATGTGCAGGCTGTGGAGGAGATGCGCGCGGGTTATGCACGGCTGTGTGCGCTCTGGGACAATGCTCGGCAGCAGGCGCGGGAAGCCGCCTGACAGGCGGTTTTGGCGCCGCTGCCCCGGAGTATTTTTGGCAAGATGAAGACTGGAAAGAGGAACAGCATGAGCGGGACAGTCAGATTGACAGCGGCGCAGGCAATGGTGCGCTGGCTGGGCGCGCAGATGACTGCCGAGGGCGACCGCTTTGTCCCCGGCATCTGGGCGATCTTTGGGCATGGCAATGTCGCCGGGCTGGGCGAGGCGCTGCATCGCGCGCAATATGGTGACCTGTGCGAAACACCCTTCCCGACATGGCGGGGCCAGAATGAACAGACTATGGCCCATGCTGCCCTTGCCTTTGCCAAGGGGCGGGCGCGGCGTCAGGCCATGGCAGTGACAACCAGCATCGGGCCAGGAGCGACGAATGTGGTGACGGCAGCGGCGCTGGCGCATGTGAACCGCCTGCCATTGCTGATCATTGCAGGCGATGTGTTTGCCAATCGCCGCCCCGACCCCGTTTTGCAGCAGATTGAGGATTTCGATGATGGCACTGTCAGTGCCAACGACTGTTTCCGCCCGGTGGTGCGGTATTTCGACCGGATCACCCGGCCTGAGCAATTGCTGAGCGCCTTGCCGCGGGCGCTGCGGGTGATGACGGATCCCGCCAATTGTGGTCCTGTTTGCCTGAGCTTCTGTCAGGATGTCCAGGCCGACGCATTTGACTGGCCAGAGGCTCTCTTTAGCCCCCGCACCTGGCATATCCGCCGCCCCGCGCCCGATGCGCGGGAGTTGGAGGAGGTGGCCGGAATGATCGCGCGCGCTGCGCGCCCAGTGATCATCTGCGGGGGCGGCGTGATCTATTCAGGGGCCGAGGCCGCGCTGGATGGTTTTGCAACCCGCCACCAGATCCCGGTCACGGAAACACAGGCCGGCAAATCCGCCCTGTCGCAGGCAAATGAGCTGAATTTCGGTGCAGCAGGCGTAGACGGATCGGCAGCGGCCAATACAGCGCTGGCAGCGGCCGATCTCGTCATCGGAATTGGTACGCGGTTGCAGGATTTCACGACCGGATCGCGGGCGCTCTTCGCTCAAGATACGAAATTGCTCTCAATCAATATCCAAGGCTATGACGCGGCCAAGCATGGCGCGGTCAGCCTTGTGGCGGATGCGAAAGTCGCGCTGGAGTTGCTTTCCGGGAAATTGGGCGACTATCGCGCCAGCCCTGATATGGCGTCGCGCACGACCTGGCTGGCGGCGGTCGAAGCGAAGTGTCAGGCCACTGTAACACCGGACGATCTGCCAAACGATGCGCAGGTGATCGGCGCTGTCCAGGCGGTCGCGACTGAGGCCAGCGTGGCCTTGTGTGCTGCAGGCACGATGCCCGGTGCGCTGAAACTGTTATGGCAACCCAGCGCTGGCGGATATCACATGGAATATGGCTATAGCTGCATGGGATATGAAATCGCAGGCGCGATGGGGCTGAAACTGGCAAAGCCTGAACGCGAAGTGCTGTGTTTTGTGGGGGATGGCAGCTACATGATGGCCAATTCCGAACTGGCCACAGCCGTGATGCGGCGCATCCCCTTCACAGTAATCCTGACCGACAATCGCGGCTATGGCTGCATCAACCGGCTGCAGAAGGGGACAGGGGGCATGCCGTTCAACAACATGTATGTTGACTGCTCGGTCGAAGACCAACCTCAGATCGACTATGTGGCCCATGCCGCAAGTATGGGCGCGCATGCGGTGAAAGCGCGTGATCTGGATGCGCTGAAGGCAGAAATTCTTGCCGCGCGCGAACGCACCATCCCTACGGTCATCGTAATCGAGACCACGGCAGCAGATGGACCCGGCGAAGGATTGGCGGGCGCGGGCCAATGGTGGGATGTCGCCGTCCCGGAAGTCGGTGGGCCAGAGCGATTGCGCGTAGCTTACGATAATTACATCACCAACGCCGCTCGCGTGCGGCTAAGCAATTGAAAGACGAGCCATGATCCGCTTCGGCACTAACCCTATTGCCTGGGCCAATGATGACGACCAAACCCTTGGCGCTGATATCCCGACAGAGCGTATCCTGCATGAAGCGGGCGCGCTGATCGGCTTTGACGGGATCGAGAACGGGCACCGTTGGCCCAATGATCCCGAAGCCCTTCGCGTTCTTCTCGCCAGCCATGGACTGGCTTTCATTTCGGGCTGGCATTCGCTGAATCTGCTCGTCCATTCGGTCGAGGACGAAATCCGCGCGATCACTCCACATCTGGACAAGCTTGCCCATAACGGTTGCAAGGTTGCGATCGTCTGCGAGACATCGAATTCGGTTCAGGGGTTGCCTCAACCCCTGACCACCCGCCCGGTGCTGGATGCGGCCGGGATGCGCGATTTCGGGGCAAAAGTTGAGGCCGTTGCGGCGCATTGCGCGGGACGCGGGATCGATCTGGTCTATCATCATCACATGGGAACAGTGGTCCAAAGTCCCGAGGATATTGACGCTTTCGTGGCCGCGACGGGTCCGCATACGAAACTCTTGTTTGATGCGGGGCATTGCTGGTTCGGCGGAGGTGATCCAGAGGTGGTGCTCGCCCGCCATATCGGGCGCGTGAAGCATTTCCACGCCAAGAATGTGCGCCCGGCAGTGAAGGAGCGGATAGACGCCGAGAACCTGTCCTTCATGGACGGCGTGCGGGCTGGTGTGTTTACTGTGCCAGGTGATCAAGATGGCGCGGTGGATTTCGAGCCGCTTTTGGCCCTGCTGGCCGCGCAGGAGTATCACGGCTGGATCGTGATCGAGGCCGAGCAGGACCCCGCAATCCGCAATCCGCTTCTCTATCAGACCCTTGGCCTGCACACGCTGAAACGGCTGGCGGTCAGGACAGGACTGGTCCCTGCACCATGAAACTGATCGATGTTCAGCACAGCTTTTTCCGCCCGTTATGGCGACGGGTCGCAGTCGTCGTAATCTGTTTGGGATGGGCCGTGTATGAACTTGCCACAGGCAGCCCGTTTTTCGCAATCCTGTTTGGGGCTGTCGGGCTCTACTGTGTGCATCAGTTCTTCAT
>SLAT01000008.1 GCA_007126715.1 Roseinatronobacter sp. | reverse complement strand
TTCACTTTGATTGCCGGAGGCGCATTGGGCGGAGCCGCGCTCGCCACGGGTGTTGGCGTGATGCATGTCGCACTCGATGATGAGGATCTTGTGAAGGCGGTGTTGGAACGGCACTTTGGGCCATTCACGATGGATAGCGCAGAAGTCGCTGCCTTCTTTTCAGATTTTCTTGAACTTGAATACTGGCGCTTTCCTCCCGAAAAGCTGGCCATGATCTACGGCGCAGCCGAACGCTTCAATCTGGCGGAGACCTTGCATCAAGCCTTGCCGGGTGCGCGGGGCGATATTCTTGAGGACTTCGAGAGGCACCTTGTTGCCGCTTTCCTTTCGCAGACGGATTTCAGTTTTCGCGCTGACATATCAGAGCCGGTCAAATACCTCGGCACCGGGGCTTGCATCAACCCATTTGCACAGTTTGCCTGATCGCGGTCAGGTGTCCTGAATGCAGGTCGTGACAGCAGTATCATGCTTCGCGCAACCCGATCAGCCCGGGGCGGATGATCCGCCGCGATATGTCACCATGGGCAAGGGCATTTCCGCGTTTCAATTGGCGCTGCTATAAATTCAGGCACAAAAGAAGGCGCTCAGAGAAAGGGTTATGTGCTTGTTAAATAATGTATATTTCTGCGTTGGTGGAGCGGGCTGAGGCGTTGAAATCCCAAATAAGCACTTCAAGAATTCGGTTCGAAGGGTTGACGATGCTTGAGGGCGCGGCGTAGCCTTGGGCATGGCGTGCTCGCACAGGTCACGCAGAAACAAAAATAATGGGGAGAAACTCGTGACAAGGAACGGCTTATTGGCTGGCACGTCGATGCTGGCATTAATCGGATTTGCAACCGCTGCCATTGCGCAGGAGCGAGTCGCGCCGGTCGAGATTTTGACGACAACAGAATCCTATGACCCGATCCGCTATGAGGGTGCATTTATCATCGCCGAAGCCTGGCGCGAGTTGGGGCTGGACGTAACAGTGCGCCCGATGGAGTTCAGCACCCTGCTGGACCGCTTCTATTCGGAACAGGATTTTGATGCGACCATTCTGGGCTGGTCGGGGCGCGTAGACCGGCTGGACCCGCAATTCTTCCTTGGCACACTCGATAGCCGGCAGGCGGATTTGGGTGCCAATAACCCCGGCGGCTATTCCAACCCTGACTATGATGCGCTGTATGACGCGCAGGGTGCCGAATTCGATATCGAGGCGCGCCGCGACATCGTGCACGAGATGCAAGACCTCTATATGGGCGATGTCCCTGTCGTGGTGTTGTTTCACCGCGACGAAGTGGTGGCCTATAACAACACCCAGTTCACCAATATGAACGCTATGGCGGGTGAGGGGCTGTATTCCGAATGGGTGCCGATGGAAGCCCAGCCTGTTGGCGACCGCACCACGCTGCGCATCGGTGGCCCGCAAGAGCCGGACAATGTGAACCCGCTTGCTTCCACATCAGTGTGGGGCTGGAAGTGGATGCGCATGTATTATGACCGTCTGGTGCGCCTGTCGCCGGATGTGGAGCCGGTGCCATGGGCGGCTTCAAGCGTTGAACCTGTGGATGATGTCACCATCGATGTCACTCTGCGCGAAGGCATGACCTTCCATGATGGAGAGCCGCTGACCGCAGAAGATATTGCCTTTACCTTCAACTATTACATGGACAGCGAGTATAGCTACTTCAATTCCTATCTCGCCCCCGTGGAATCGGTCGAGGTGACGGGTGATCTGACTGTGCGTTTCAACCTGTCTGAACCGTCCGCGCCCTTTGCAACCATCACGCTTAGCCAGATCCCGATTCTGCCTGCGCATATCTGGTCAGAAATCGAGAACCCGCAGGATCTGACGCCAGAACAGATTCCGACAATCGGTTCCGGCCCATTTGTGTTTGACCGCTATGACCGCGGCGAATTCATGTCGCTGACCACCAACCGCGACCATTTCCACGCTGATGAAATTGCCGTGGATGGGGTGGAATTTGTGATCTATGCCGATGCTGAAGGTGTCTTTACTGCGCTGCAAACCGGCCAGATCGACATGACCGCGTGGCGGATGGAACCGGGACAGATCCCGTTGGCCGAAGGCAATGACGACCTGACGGTCGTATCCGTGCCCGACTTCGGCTATTTCCACATGACCTATAACACGCGCCGCGAGCCATTCGATGACCGCGCCGTGCGTCGCGCGCTGACCATGGCGATGGACCGTGAACGCATGGTCAATGTGCTGCTGGACGGGCGCGGCGAGGTGGGCACAACAGTTGTCGCCCCTGTCAATGCCTTCTGGCATAACCCGTTTGTCGAGCGGTTCGACTTCGACATGGACGCTGCACGCGCCGAGTTGGAAGAAGCAGGCTATAGCTGGGATGGCGAAGGCCGCCTTCAGCGCTAAGCCTGTGATACCATCACATGCCCTGCCGCAGATACATGCGGCAGGGCAGATTTTTTCAAGCCCGCGCAGAAAGTTCAGGCAATGACACGCCGCACCTATCTGATCAAACGCGTCCTACAGGCGGTCTTTTCCCTGTGGATTATTGCGACGATTCTGTTTTTCCTGTTTCGCATGGGTCTGCCAGACCCGACGGCCGCGTTGATTACCGAAGGGCTGAATGCAGAGCAACGCGCTGCTGTGCGCGCGCAATTCGGTTTGGAAGACCCGCTCTGGCGGCAATATCTACTGTTTCTGACCAATGCGGTGCAGGGCGAATTCGGTACATCTTTCAGCTATCGCGCGCCGGTGTCCGAGATTGTCTGGGAACGCTTGGGCAATACCATGATCCTGATGCTGGCCGCGATTGTGCTGGCCTATGCGATTGGGGTGCCCTTGGGCGCCTGGCTGTCATGGCGGCGGGGGTCGCGTACAGATACGATGGGTATTTTCGTGGGCCTGATGTTCCGGTCAGCCCCGATGTTCTGGACAGGCATGATCGCCATTCTGATATTCGGGGTCGGATTGTCGATCTTTCCGACATCCGGTATGCGCACATTGCCTTATGATGCGACCGGATTCTGGGACAAGATATTTACGCTGGATTTCCTGTGGCACGCAATCCTGCCGGTTTTGATTGTGGCGCTGTATTATCTGGGTTCGCCCATGCTGATCATGCGTAACACCATGCTGGAGGTCTATGGCGAGGATTTCATTGAAATGGCCCGCGCCAAGGGGCTGCAAGAGCGCGATATCCTGTACAAGCACGCCGCGCGCAATGCGCTGTTGCCGGTTGTCACACAGCTTGCGGTAACCATCGGTCTGGCCGCAGGCGGGCAGGTGGTGGTCGAGGTGGTGTTTTCATGGCCCGGTCTGGGGCGCGAAATCCTGAACGCGGTGCGCACGTCCGACTTTCCACTGGCGCAGGCCAGTTTCCTGATCATGGCGGCTTTCGTCATCTCTTTGAACTTGCTGGTGGATATCTTGTACACCACACTTGACCCAAGGGTGAGCTTCCGATGACCCTTCCCCCGATTTTACGCGCGGCCATGGGGCCGCTGCGGCTGATGGTGCAAGACAGGCTGGCCGTGATTGGCATGTGTGTGCTGGGTGTAATTATCGCAATGGCGCTGTTTGCACCGTTGCTGTCTCCGCATGACCCGCGCCACATTAATGAAATCGAAGATGGTTCAGTACTGGCGCGCAATGCGGCGGGCTGGGAATTGCGCGAGAGCCTTGGTCCGCTGGCGCTGAATGACGCGACGCATCGGGACGGTCAATCCATCATCGTGGGGCGCAGCGGCACTGTCTGGACCCGCGCGGGCACAGGCGACTGGGCGCGTATTGATGTTGCAACCGAGGCGGACCTGAATGGTGTTGACCTGAACGCAAGCGGGCGCGCGATTGTGGTAGGCGCTCAGGGCACCATTCTGTTGGGCAATGACCTTGACTGGCAGCTTATCCCAGCACCCGAGGCCGTATTGCGCGATGCCGTCTGGCTTGACAACGACCGTGCCCTGATCGTTGGCGCGAATGAAGAAATCTGGCTGCTGGATGCAACCGCTGGCACCTTTGCCGAAATCGACAGCCCTGTAGGGCGGGGATTTCCTCTGAACTCTGTTGCGCTGGATGCTGATGGCACGGCCTTGATCGTGGGGGAACGCGGTCTAGCGATCCGATATGACCTTGAGGCTGGCACAGCGACACTGGAACGTATCGGGTCCAGCCGAGATCTGAACCATATCCATATCGCGCCAGACGGCGCCGCGCTGGTGGTGGGTGAACGCGGCACGCTGGTGCGGCGCGACGGTGCAGATGGCGCGTGGGTCACGGACCCAGCACCCGACACCCGCGCGCTGCGCGCGGGCTGGATTGGCGATAACGGGCGCGCGGTTGCGGCAGGGCGCAATGGAATCATCATGGAATGGGACGGTGCCGCGTGGCAGATTGTGCAGACCGAAAGCGAGCGTCATTTGCGTGCGCTTCTGGTCGTGGGCGATGACTGGCTTGCACTGGGGTCGGACCGGTTCGTGACCCGCCTTTCGCCCCCCTCGCGCGATCATTGGTTCGGCACCGACCATCTGGGCCGTGATCTGTTCAGCCAGAACGTGCATGGCAGCCAGATCGCGCTGTTGGTGGGCTTTCTGGGGGCCACCTTGGTCGTGCTGATTGGCACCAATGTCGGCCTGATTGCGGGCTATTACCGGGGCCGGACTGAAACCATTCTGATGCGCACAGTTGATGTGATGTATGGCATCCCGTTTGAACCCTTTGCGCTGATACTGGTGCTGTTGTTCCAGCCCAGCCTGACGATTGTTATTCTGGCGGTCAGCTTGCTGACATGGCGCACGGTGGCGCGGTTGATCCGCAGCCAAGTGCTGTCATTGCGCGAACGTCCTTTCGTCAAGGCCGCGCGCGTGGCAGGCGCGTCCGATTTGCGGATCATGTATCTGCATATTTTCCCCAATGTGTTGCCGCTGGTCTTTCTGGAACTCGCCATTATCGTGGGCGTTTCAATCATTGCCGAAGCGACGCTGTCCTTCCTTGGGCTTGGCCCGCCGCAATCCATAAGCTGGGGGGGTATCTTGCATGATGCGCGCCTGTCGGGTGCGTGGCGCACTGCATGGTGGTGGAACCTGCCGCCGGGCATTCTAATCATGACCACGGTGCTGTCGGTCTTTTTCATCTCGCGGTCATTGGAAGTGGTTGCAAACCCAAGATTGAGAGCGCGGCAATGAAGGATATGGCACCACAAACGCTGCTGGATGTGCGTGATCTGGCCATTCATTACCGCACCGGCGCAGGGCCGGTGCGCGCGGTGGATGGAATTGATTTCACCATTGCACCGGGCGAGGCGCTTGGGCTGGTGGGCGAATCCGGTTGCGGCAAGACT
>SLAT01000170.1 GCA_007126715.1 Roseinatronobacter sp. | reverse complement strand
CCTGTTCAATCTGGGTGGGCCGGTCCAGCCCTGCATCGGGGAAGCGCGCCAAGGTAAGGTCGGTGGCGGCGTCAAGATCATCGCGATAGGCGTTCCAGCCCTCAACCTCGCCCGCCATCAATGCGACCAGTTCGGCACGTCGGTTGGCAATGCTGTCTTCGGTGGCGATATATGTCTGCGAATGCAGCGTGTAGCCGAAATCCGCCATCAGCATGGTCACGCTTTCAATACCGCGCACGAACATTGCAACCGGCAGGTCAGTCGACCAACACAAAAGGCAGTCCACCTCGCCCGCAACAAGGGGGGCGGCGTCATATTGTGTCGGGATCACCTCGATCGCGTCAATATCGACATTGTTCAATGTGGCAAGCGTTCGCAGCACCGGCATATTTGCCAAGGGCATCCCGATGCGCTTGCCTTCAAGGTCTTGGGGTGTGTTGACAGGGTTATCGGGAAGCGATGCAATGGCAAATGGATTGTTTTGCATGGCCACGCCGATAATGCGGAAAGGCGCGCCCTGCTGTACTGCCGCTGCGGTGTAATCGGCGGCAGAGATACCGACCAATGCCGTACCTGTCACGACGGGTGGTTCTACCGGGGCATTCGGCCCGCCTGCATCCAACCGCACGGACAAGCCACGATTCTCCCAAAAACCTGCTTCATCTGCAATGTAGCTGCCCGCAAACTGAACCGAATGAAGCCATGAAAGCTGTAGCGCCACCTGATTTTGCTGCGCCATCAGGCCACGCGACCCCAAGGCATAAGCCCCGACGCCCCCAAGCCCCATTGCCAGCAAATGCCGACGTGAACGATCGAATTGGGTCATGTGTGATGTCTCCCATCATATTGGCTACAATGTCCGATCAGCATAAGGGCAGCTAGCGCGATTTTTAGACAAGTTTGTGATACAGGTTCTTTCACGGATCCGGCACGTTTCAGGCGTGATGTCCTTTCAGTGGCTAGCCTTTGCAACGACGCCCAGTCTCCCGTCGGGTCAATGCGCTACACCGATTGTCAGCTATATCTTAGTTTTTATCAGGGTTATTTCCAGCCCTTAAGGTCACGGCTCTGCGCTGTGTTTTTGCTGCGCGACATGTCCCTGCGCAATCAGAAGTCATTTTGATGCCCGATCATCCGGTCTTTGAATGCGTGCTGGCAATCTTGCGTTTGTATGGCGTCCACCTTGCCAAGTTGGAATAACCACATGCCAAACCAAGCCTGCCAAAGCAGACTGACGAGAATTCAAAATGGGAATTATCAGTGTTTTGTGGCGACCAATCGCAAACGCGTTTTCGACGCGGGCTCGGTCTGCGGCTGCCACATTATGTCATGTATTTCGTGGGTCTTGGGGCAGTATTGCACAGGTGCACGCAGCAAGATTTCCTGAACTGCGCCTAGATCGAAAGATTTGCAAGCTGCCCAGATTTCGTCAAGCAGCGCCTCAAGTGCGGCAGGCGACATGGAGAATTCGGAGGCCGTCAGAATACGGGGGTGCACGGTGGGTTGCGGGTTGCCTGCGATAAGCAATTCTTCATGAAGTTTCTCGCCATGCCCAAGCCCAATGATCTGGATGGCAATGTCCCCGGTTTCTGTATCTGTCTGGGACGCATCGCCCAGCAGGTAAGGAACCATGCCATGCAACCTTATCATGGATTTCGCCAGATCCAGAATTCTCACGGGTTGCCCCATGTCCAGAACGAAGATGTCGCCACCACGCGCCATTGCACCTGCCTGAATGACAAGCTGCGCGGCTTCTGGAATGGTCATGAAATAGCGCGTGACATCGGGATGTGTGACCGTCACGGGCCCACCTCGTTCGATCTGGGCACGAAACCGCGGAATAACCGAACCTGAAGAGCCGAGAACATTTCCAAACCGCACTATCGAGAATGTACATCCGTCCTGCTTTTGCGCCATTGCCTGACAGATCAATTCTGCAAATCGCTTGGTTGCGCCCATGACATTCGTCGGGCGTACGGTCTTGTCGGTTGAAACCAGAGTAAAGTTTTCCACACCGCATTCAACTGCGGCTTCGGCGACCACTCTGGTTCCGAATATATTGTTATGCACCCCCTCGATCAGGTTCTCTTCCACCAGCAAAACATGTTTGTATGCGGCCGCGTGAAAAATCGTCTGTACCTTGAAATGGCGCATGATCGCGCGCATTCGGCCCGGATTCTGTATAGACCCCATCACCGGTACAATATGCGTCGACGTTATGTGCACGCTATCGCGAAGCTCTGTCGTGATTGAATAAAGGGCGTATTCTGAAACATCCAGCATGATCAGTGCCGCCGGTTTATGGGCGACGATCAAGCGGCAAAGCTCTGATCCAATCGTGCCTCCTGCACCTGTCACCAGAACAACTTTTCCGGTGATGTTCTGCTTCATCAGCGCGGGCTTGGGTGGCACAGGATCGCGGCCCAGCAGATCCTCTGGCATGATCGCGCGCAAATCCGTAAAGCGGGCCTGACCAGAGACAAGATCCCCCATCGTTGGAATGGTCTTGACCTCGACTCCAAGTGTTTCCAGCCGCGAGACAACCTTGCTGCGGCGTTGTCTGTTCAGGCTGGGAATCGCCACAAGAATTTCTCTAATACCCCAGCGTGCGATGATCGTTCGCAGATCGGAAGGAGGGTGTACCGCAACCCCGTTGATCATAGAGCCGTGCAGGCGCAGATCGTCGTCGACAAAAGCAACCGGCCGATAGTCCATGCCAAGGTTCAGGGCGGCAACCAACTGCTGGCCCGCATGGCCTGCACCATAGATGACCACCGGTGTTAGATCATGTAATGATGGCTTGCGAATAAGTGCTCTGATCCAGAAACGCATTCCGCTGACTGATAGCAAGACCAGCATCGCATGGATCAACACCAAGCCGACAGGTATGTGCACTCCAAGAACAATGCTCAGCCCAATCATGGTGCTAGCGCCGAGGGCCACACCAAGTATGATGATGCGCATCACGGCACCAGTGATGTAGCGCAACATTGCCCTATACAGGCCTGCTACGTAAAAAATTGTAAGAATTATCGGGATTGTAGGCAGGAAGGCGGCCCATACCCAAGTGTTTACCAAAAGAGACAGGTCATCGCCACGAAGGATGATTGCAACTACGAATGATGCGGCAATCAATCCGGCATCACAGATCAGTTGCAAGTTACGTTTGCCAGAGCGCGTGAACCTTCCTGTCTCGAAGAAGGATTTCGCCAAGGGTTTGTTTCTCAACAAACATTGAATTTGAGAGACAATGCTCTCAATGACGCCGACTATCATGGCGGACCGCTTTCAACTGCGCGGTTACAGGCCGTTTCAATATCTGGTTAAATCAAATCGACTGTAAAATACGCTGAAACAAATAAAGAACAAATAAATCGGTTTATAGATAGCACATAATCACCCGATTTTACAACGCTCTCATGGTGCAAGATGCCCGTGTGCGTTGGCCTGTTGTGAAAAAAGACACCATGCGCAAATTTGAACGATTTGACAGTCGTTTGCGCCGAAGACGCAAGCTGTGGCTGCTTGACATTTTACCAAACGCGCGGGCATCTGCGACAGGCTGACGGTGCAGGTGGTCAGTGAGGTGACCGAAAGGGCAGTTATGTTCAATACTTTCCGGCAGCCTGAAGGGCGGCCTCTTGTTTACGGTCATCGCGGGGCGCGCGGTGTTCTGCCTGAAAACACGCAGGAAGGTTTCAGCTATCTGCGTTCTATCGGTGTTGCGGCGGTAGAGATTGATGTCCAGAATACAGCCGATGGCGTGTCCGTTGTAATCCATGACCCGCTTATGCCGATGCAACTGGCAAGGGATGGTGCCGGAAACTGGCTCAGTGCTCCGGGGCCAAAAATCATAGAGATGAGCGTTGAGGAGTTGCGCGCCTATGATGTCGGGCGGCTGCGTCCTGACCATGCCTATGGCGCGCGCTACCCTGACCAGCGCGCGCTTGATGGTGCGCGCGTGCCGCTTCTGTCCGAGTTTCTGGAATGGGCCGCCGAGGACCGTGCATTATACATCAATATCGAAATCAAATCCTTCGCCCATCGCAATGATCTGGGTGATCCGCCACGGGTCTTGGCAAAGACTGTTCTGGACGCGCTCTCGCATCAGCGGATCGAGCAGCCTTGTGTGATTTCTTCCTTTGACTGGCGGGTGCTTGGTGCGGTGCGCGAGTTTGCACCCGAAATCGCGCGCGGATACCTGAGTTACGAGGAGCCGGGCGAAGAGTGCACGATCTACGACGGTTCGCCCTGGATGGATGGTTTGCGCCTGTCGGATCACACGGGCAGCCTGCCGCGCTTGATCGCAGCGCAAGGTGCGCAGTGCTGGTGCCCCCATTTCCGCGATCTTACCCCGGAGCGACTGGCGCAAGCGCATGACCTTGGCCTTGCGGTCAATGTCTGGACTGTCAATGAAATAGCGGACATGGTTGCAATGACGGAAATGGGTGTAGACGGCGTGATTACCGACTACCCCGAGCGTATGCTTCAACTGCTTGGTACCCATCCCGCGAAGTGAGGTTCGCCACGGCAATAACGGATGGGCAGACCCAATCCTTGCGAGGGTAGCCAATCGAGCGCGGAAGCATGCGCGCCTTGCGCGACAAATATACCGGCAGTATCTGCCAGTACAGGCACGGCTTGACGCTGCGCCGGGGTTGGCTAGATGCCTCATATGGTGAACGGAGCAGGAAGATGACGCTTACAATCCTTGACGGCGGTATGGGGCAAGAACTGGTGCGTCGCGCCGGGCGCGCAACGCCGCTTTGGTCGACGCAAGCGCTGTTGGATGCGCCCGATCTTGTGCGCACGGTCCATCAGGATTTTTTCGCTGCTGGTGCTGAAGTTGCGACCGCAGATACCTACGCCCTTTTGCCTGACAGGCTTGTTGCTTTCGGATTGCAAGACCGTTTGGAAGAACTGACTGAAATTGCCTGCCGCATCGCCGCCGAAACGCGCGATGATGCAGGGCATGGCTTGGTTGCCGGGTCGCTTGGGCCGCTGGGGTTTTCCTACCGGCCAGACCTTGCCCCACCGCCAGAGGAAGCCGCTGAGATTTACGCGAATATAGCTGCACTTCAGGCCCGGATCATTGATGTGCTGTTGCTAGAGACAATGTCCTCGATTGATCAGGCACGCGGCGGGCTGATGGGTGCGGGAACAGCGGGCAAGCCGGTTTGGCTGGCACTAAGTGTGAACGATTCGGATGGCACACGCCTGCGTTCGGGGGAAAACCTGTCAGATATTGCGCCGCTTGTGGCTCAATTCCAGCCAGCGCGCGTCTTGCTGAACTGCGCACGCCCAGAGGCCGTATCGCAGGGCTTG
>SLAT01000088.1 GCA_007126715.1 Roseinatronobacter sp. | reverse complement strand
CTGGCTGATGGCGAAGCTGCGATCACAAAAGAACTGTCCGCCGGGTCTGGCGCGGCCGTCGATCTTGGGGGCTATTACCACGGTGATCCTGCAAAAACCGCTGCGGTTATGCGTCCTTCAGCCACGCTGAATGCGGCTATCGGCTGATAGCCCTTGGATGTTGCCAGAAGCCCCGGTCTTTTTGACCGGGGCTTTTTTGTCCGGTGCGACTTTGGAAGCGCTGCCAATTTAGCCCCATAACAAAAAAGAGCCGCGCAAAGCGCGGCTCTGGGATGGTCTGAATGAAGCGCGTCGTCGCTCAGGACTGGGCGCTCTTTTTTGCTTCTGCTGCCTTGCGCACGGCATCGGATGCTTCCGGGCGCTGTTGCTGGTAGCTTTGCTGCGAGGGCTTGATTTCTGCTTCCTTGGCAGGAGCAGAAGTTGCGGCAGCGGCACGGCTGGTTTGAAGCGGATCATCCTGTCGCTGGACCGAGCCTTCGAAATGCGCGCCCGATTCGATTGCGATGGTCTTGTGAATAATGTCGCCTTCGACCTGTGCAGAAGAGGTCAAGCGCACTTTCAGACCGCGCACGCGCCCGATAACGCGCCCGTTGATGACAATGTCATCAGCCACGATCTCGCCGCGAATCGTTGCGGTTTCGCCAACAGTCAGAAGATGCGCGCGGATATCGCCATCCACGATCCCTTCGATGACCACATCACCCGTTGTTTTCAGATTGCCTGTGATTGTCAGGTCTGCGGCCATAACCGACGCGGCTGGCTTGGACTTCGTCACATGGCTGGAAGGTGTGTCTGCGCTGCTTTGACGCAAGAAAGAAGGTGTTGATTCGGCGCTTTTAACCGGCGCCTGCTCTGCTTCGGCTTTGGGGCCGGGTTCATTGATACGACTCTTAGAAAACATGCTGTCCAGCCCTTATATAGGTATTCGGGTTTACGGGCCGACCGTTTACACGCACCTCATAGTGCAGGTGCACACCGGTCGACGCACCTGTTGTGCCCATACCACCAATACGATCCCCGCGCGAGACCCTTTGTCCAGCACGAACGTCGATAGAGTTCAAATGCGCGTAATAAGTCTCGATTCCAAAGTCATGCTGGATCACGACCAGATTGCCATAACCCCGCTGGCGCTCAGCCGTTTTGACCACTCCATCGCCAGAGGCGAGTATCGGGGTGTTACGCGGTCCAGCCCAGTCGAGGCCGTTATGCATGGTGTTGCGACCAGTCAGTGGATGACGGCGCATTCCAAAGCCTGACGTCTCGCGCACTCTTCCGGCGCTGACAGGGCGCGCAACCGGCAGGCGGTCAATCCCCTGACGATAGGCGTTCACGTCCGACATGCGGTCCAGAATTGCATTGGCGCGCGAAATGTCCTGACTTGGCCCCAATGTGCCAGAGGTCGAGATTGCGATGGGGCGCAAGGATGCTGTCTGCGAAGACGCCCCTTGCCGCACCAGTCTGCGGATCTGGTCTGGCGATACACCGGCGCTGTTGAACACACGTTCCAGCGGGGCGATCACGGTTTCCAGCGCCTCTTCTAACTGGCTGAAAATCATGTGGTTGCGGTCTTTCAGCAACTCGTTTTCCATTGCCAGATGGCGGGCCTGATTTTTTGCCTGCTCGGCACTGACACTCAAATCATGTGTGGAATGCGATGCACGGTCCATTGCGACAAGCAGATAATCCAGCATCTGTTCATTGTCGCGGCTGCGGTCGGCTGCAGTTCGGGTAGAGCCGGTTTCCGCTTCAAGCGTTCGGGTAACCTCTGCCAGCCTTGCACGGGCTTCGTCGCGTTCGCGTGACACCCGACCAATCGTGCTGTGAATCGCGTCGATCCCGGATTCCAGCTCCAGCCGGCGTTCTTCGGATGCGAGCAATTGCATCTGCATTTCAGAGATGCGTTCCATTGCTTCGGAAAATCTTGCCTGTGCCGCTTCTGTTTCGCGCGCACGCGCATCGCGCTCGGTCGCAAGTTGGTTCAGGCGTTGTTCGTAATTAGCCTGCTCTCTCAATGCCTGATCACGCAAGGTCCCGGACCCGATAACATCCATCAGCAGGATCGAGGTTGCAATCACGCCCCATGCAAAGAATGCGGCGACCGATGCGACACCAACTGCCTGAGAGATCGGGCGCAGGCGCACGAACCGAGTCGAATTGTTAGACCGCAAGAAGAGCCGTTGTTCAGGAAACTGGCGTTCCAGTCGCTGATTTACGCGAACGAGTAGTCGTTTCAATGCAATCGTCCTGTTATCCGCTGTTTCTGGCTTGGGGTACATGTGGCACACGAAAGTCTGTCAATCACACAACGGGAACAATTATTAAAACACGCACCCACCGTTCTGTTACGGGGCAGGGGCGTTTGGGGCAATGCGTTTATTCAAATTTCCGCCGTTGCGATGTCGGTAAAGGGCGATATCAGCAATTTCTTGCCGATGAACCGGGGTTTTCCCTTGGTTTTTTTCAAGGAAGTGCTTTTTTTCAGGCAATTGCGAGACGATCTTTATCTCGACTCGCGAAGTTCCGCTCTATGCTGGCTGTGTCAAAGGCCAGTAAAAATCGGGCGGCAAACCCGCTTGCGCGCGCTTTTCTTCGTTGAATGGCGGCTTCAGCGGACTGTGGAAATACCGCCGGACAAGCTCCAGAAAGACGGGTTGTGGGTCCAGCCCGCGGCGTCCGCAGAGGAAATTGAACCACTTGGAACCATAGGCGACATGGCCCACTTCTTCGGCATAAATCACCTCCAGCGCCTCAACGGTCTGATCCTCGCGCGCTTGCTTGAAGATCTGGATCATGCCGGGTGTGACATCCAGCCCGCGTGCCTCAAGGACCATTGGCACGACCGCCAGCCTGCCCAGAATGTCGCGCGCGGTATCTTCTGCGGCGCGCCACATTCCCGCATGTGCGGGCATCGCGCCGTAATGGCTGTCAAGGCGTTCCAGACAATCGCAGATCAGGTTGAAATGCTTTGACTCCTCGTCAGCGGCCTTGACCCAGTCATCGAAAAACCCCATCGGCATGTCGATTTCAGGAAAGCGTGCGACCAGATCCCAGTGCAAATCGACGGCGTTCAGTTCGATATGTGCAATCGCGTGTAAAATTGCTGCGCGCCCTTGCGGGGTGCCGGGGCGGCGGCGCGGAACGTCGCGCGGGTCCAGCAATTCGGGCTGCGCAGGGCGGGCAGGCCGGTCGGGCGGGGTGCAAGTGCCCACGGGAAGCGGTGCCCCTGCCTTGCGTGCTGCAAACCATGTTGCGGCGTGCTTGCGCGAAATGGCGGTCTTGTCGCGCCCGTCAGCTGTGCTGAGCACTTCGACGGCCATATCGCGCAGGCTTTGGGTCATAGAGTGCGCGCCGCCTCTAATACTTCGGCTGCGTGGCCGGCGGCTTTTACCTTGCGCCAGACCTGCGCCACGCGCCCCTCGCTGTCGATCAGAAAACTGGCGCGCTCGATCCCCATAGAGACCTTGCCATACATGTTCTTTTCGACCCAGACGCCATACCGCTCGCACACATTCCCTTCGGCATCGGAGGCAAGGATAACGCCAAGGTCGTGCTTGGCGATGAACTTGTCATGTTTTGCCACTGTATCCTTGGAAATGCCGATGACCTTGGTGCCTGCCGCTTCAAATTCGGCAATCAATGCGGTGAACTCTATCGCTTCGGTGGTGCAACCGGGTGTGTCGTCGCGCGGGTAGAAATACAAAACCACCTTTGAGGGTTTCAATGCGGAAAGTGTCACTTCGCCACCGCCATCACGGGGCAGGGTGAAATCGGGTGCCATGTCGCCGGTCTGTGCCATCGTCATCTCCGTGTAACGAAATCGTTGCCTCTGTTGTAGCGAGTTGGCGGCCAAGTTAAAGGGGCGGCGAGGGATTAGGCGAAAGGTGCCGTTTATGAAGCTGTCGGATTTCGATTTCGACCTGCCGGAAGAACTGATCGCGACGCGTCCGGTGCGCCCCCGCCCCGCCGCGCGGCTGCTTCTGGCACAGGGCAAGACGATCGCGGACAGGCATGTGGCTGATCTGCCCGATATCCTGCGCGCTGGTGACCTGCTGGTTATCAACACCACCAAGGTTATTCCCGCACGCCTGACCGGGCAGCGCCACCGCGACAGCGCGCAAGGCCCGGTCAGCGCGAAGATCGAGGTCACCCTGACCGAGCCGCAACCGGATGGAAGCTGGCGCGCCTTGGCAAAACCTTTGCGCAAACTGGCGCAGGGAGAACAGATCATTTTCACCGATGCACTGCGCGCACAGGTGGTTGCACGCAACGCGGAAGATGTGATGCTGCGCTTCAATCTGGAAGGCGACGATTTTGATGCCGCACTGGACGCAGCCGGCCAGATGCCTTTGCCGCCCTATATCGCAGGGCGCCGTGCCGCCGATGCGCAGGACCGCGAAGATTACCAGACCGTGTTCGCCCGAACACCGGGGGCCGTCGCAGCGCCCACGGCGTCGTTGCATTTCGACGCGGCGCTCATGGCGCAGTTGCGCGAAACAGGGGTAGAGTTCTGCGAGGTCACCTTGCATGTGGGGGCAGGCACCTTTCTGCCGGTCAAGGTCGATGATGTCCGCGATCACAAGATGCATGCCGAATGGGGACAAGTTACCGCTCAGGCCGCTGACCAGATCATGGCGGCGCACAGGGCCGGTGGCCGGATCATTCCAGTTGGCACCACTGCATTGCGGCTTATCGAAACTGCGGCCACTGGGCCGGGCCAGATCAGCGCCTGGACAGGCAAAACGGATATTTTCATCACGCCCGGTTTCAAGTTTCAGCTGGCCGATGCGCTTATGACAAATTTCCACCTGCCAAAATCGACGCTGATGATGCTTGTCTCGGCCTTGATCGGACGCGAGCGGATCATGGAAATCTATGCCCATGCCATCGCAAAGCGATACCGCTTCTTCTCTTATGGCGACTCATCTTTGCTGATACCCTAAGCGCGACGCTCTCAGGTCGCTTACGTCATATCTTTGTTTCCCAGCGCCACCTAGACTGGGATATTGCCGCCACCCAACACAGGACACGACATGTTCAAGGTATTTACTGCGTCATGGGCCCTTTTGCTGGGCATGATGTTCCTGATGGTTGGGAATGGTGTGCAAGGCACTTTGCTGGGGATTCGCGGCGCGATTGAAGGGTTTTCCACTTTCCAGATGTCGGTTGTCATGTCCGCCTATTTCGCGGGCTTCCTGTTCGGATCACGCATGGCACCGGAAATGATTCGCAGGGTTGGGCATGTGCGGGTCTTTGCCGCACTTGGGTCGCTGATTTCGGCTGTTCTGATCCTCTATGCCGCGATTCCGGACTGGATCGTCTGGGCGCTGCTGCG
>SLAT01000020.1 GCA_007126715.1 Roseinatronobacter sp. | reverse complement strand
CTAGGTAATACAATCAAAACACGCAAGAGAGAAATCAACACCGCACGCAAAAAAAATCCAGAACCGAGAGAACCCCTCGCCGCAAACAGAGCGCACACTAACGGCAATAGCCACCACCGCGGTCATAGGGGCAGACAGAATGAAAGGTTTGATCTGCATCACTTCCTCTTTGGCAGAAGTGGCGTAATGTTGCAGCGCAGATATGACTACAAGCAAAGGGAGTGATACGATGAAAACCACTTTAACTGGCGCGATCTTCGCCACAATGCTGGCGATCCCAGCATGGGGCGACGGGTTCTACACCGTCGATGTAGATGCGGATTTTGAAGATGTTGTCTTCAACGTCGAAATGGCGATCACGAATCAGGGGTTGGTGATTGATGATGTCAGTTATGTGGGTCAGATGCTGGAGCGCACAAAAGAAGATGTCGGTGGCGAAAAGGACCTGTTCGTGGATGCGCGCATTTTCTCTTTCTGCTCGGCCTCTCTGTCGCGCGAGGTGATGGAGGCCAAGCTTCGCAACATCCAGTTCTGTCCTTACAATGTATATGTCTATCAATCGGCAGAGGAAGGCGCCCCAGTTGTTGTCGGGTATCGCGAATTCAACGAACCGACCATGCGCAGCATCAACTATCTGCTTCAACAGATCGTCGCCGAGGCTGCTGGCGACTGACACAGCCCCCAAAAGCCCATATTTTTCGGGCGATTTGACACGTTATTGTTACTGGAAGGTTTGGGCAGCGCTGGCTTAGCGGCCCAAACCCGCCAGTCAACAGTCTTCACAATATTTTGGAGACTGATCTCTGTCAGTCCTCATGGCGTAGAAATCACATCATCACTGAATGATGCAAACTAGGAGGTTTCTATGTTCAGAACGACACTTAGCGCAATTGCACTGGCTGGCACAATCGCTGTGCCCACATTCGCTTTTGCGGACACTCACGAGCAACCCGGCGATATCGTCGATATTGCAGCTGGCAACGAAGCGTTTTCGACGCTGGTTGCAGCTGTGACCGCTGCCGGTCTGGTTGACACACTCAAAGGCGAAGGTCCGTTTACGGTCTTTGCACCTACGGATGAGGCTTTTGCAGCCCTGCCCGAGGGCACAGTTGAAGGACTGCTTGAAGATATTCCGGCACTGACTGCAATCCTGACCTATCATGTTGTCCCCGGTACGGTCATGTCGGGCGATCTGGAAGATGGCATGATGGCAGAGACCGTGAATGGCGCTTCTGTGACCATTGGCGTGGGTGAAACCGTAACTGTAGACGGTGCGACCGTGATTCAGGCCGATATCGAAGCCAGCAATGGCGTGATTCACGTCATCGATTCGGTGCTGCTGCCAGAATGATCCAGCTTTAGGGCCAGAAGGTCCAAGATGGTAATGCTGAGATAACCTATACCGACTGGCGGAATGTTTTGCATTTCGCCAGTTTTTTTGTTCGCCTTGCGCAAAGGGATTCGGAGCAGCCATGTGTTGGTCATGGCAGTATCGAGCGCCGCATACATGTGGCGGCTTTCCCACTTGCCAGCCGCACTTTGCGCTGCCTTAGTGTCGGCATATGAATGACCGGAGGTCAGATGACGGTGCTGCGCAAACGTATTTGGGGTTGGTGGATGTTTGACTGGGCCAACCAGCCCTATAATATCTTGCTGCTCACCTTCATCTTTGCGCCATATTTCACGTCGTTTGTGGCCCCTGATCCGGTTTCGGGGCAGGCCATGTGGGGCTGGATGCTGACGATTTCGGGAGTGCTGACAGCACTCTGCGCGCCCGTGCTTGGCGCGATTGCCGACAGTTCAGGCGCGAAGCGGCGGTGGATATTGCTGTGGTCATGCTTGTATGTCGCGGGTTCGACCATGCTCTGGTGGGCGGTGCCCGAGGCAGACGAGAGCAGACTGATCCTGATTCTGGTGGCATTCGCCATCGGCATGGTGGGGCTGGAATACGGGATTGTCTTTACCAATGCACTGCTGCCGACGCTTGGCCCACGCGAGGAGTGGGGCAAGATATCGGGCACGGGCTGGGCATTGGGCTATATCGGCGGGTTAATCTCTCTCTTTATCATGCTTCTGCTTCTGGCCGAGAATGACCGGGGTGTAACCTTGCTGGGGATCGCGCCGATTCTTGGGCTGGACCCGGATCTGCGCGAGGGCACGCGCGCTGTCGGGCCGTTTACTGCACTGTGGTATATGGTTTTCGTGATCCCGTTCTTTTTATGGGTCAAGGAACCAGCGCGCCCGAAAGCCGCCGCCGGGGCAATCCGGCGCGGGCTTGCCGAGTTGAAGGAGACATTGCGCGCCCTTCCAGCCCGGCGCAGCCTGTTTGCCTATTTGGGGTCGTCAATGGTCTATCGCGATGCGCTGAATGGTATCTATGCCTTTGGTGGAATCTATGCGGCGGGTGTTCTGGAATGGTCCATTATCCAGATCGGGGTTTTCGGCATACTTGCTGCCGCAGTCGGCGCTCTTGCCTGCTGGCTTGCGGGCAAGCTTGATTCGCGTTTCGGTCCAAAACCCGTGATCGTTGGTGCGATTGCGCTGCTGATCGTTGTCTGCACTGTCATTGTAAGCACCGACCGCACGATGGTGTTGTTTTCGCCTGTGGTTGCGGGGTCAAACCTTCCAGATATTGTCTTTTACATTTGCGGCGCGCTGATCGGGGCGGGCGGCGGCAGCCTTCAGGCGGCCTCGCGCACGATGATGGTGCGGCAGGCCGACCCTGATCGAATGACCGAAGGCTTTGGCCTTTATGCCCTGTCGGGCAAGGTTGTGTCTTTCATCGCCCCTGCCCTGATCGCGCTGGCGACAACGCTGACAGGCAGCCAGCGGCTTGGGGTCACCCCCCTGATTGTGCTTTTTGTTATTGGCCTGATCCTGCTACTATGGGTGAAAGCTGAAGGAGAACCAGAGTTCCAATGCGCATCCCCCTCTTCGCCCTGATCCTTGCCTTGGCCCCTCTGCCCGGTGCCGCTCAATCGCTGGCGAACCAGTTGTTCGGGGGCCATGCCATGCCGTCCTTGCAACAGCCCGAAGCGATTGGCTCTTATGCCAACGGCTGTGCCGCGGGGTTGGTGCGCCTGCCGGAAACCGGGCCGACATGGCAAGCCATGCGCCTGTCGCGCAACCGCAATTGGGGGCACCCTGACGCGATTGCCTATGTGCAAGACCTGTCGCGCAAGGCGGTACAGATCGGGTGGCGCGGATTATATATCGGCGATATCAGCCAACCACGCGGGGGGCCGATGACTTCGGGCCATGCCAGCCATCAGATCGGGCTGGATATAGATATCTGGATGTTGCCGCCCAGCCGCCTGAACCTGTCTGTGGCCGAACGCGAATCGCTCAGCTCGATCTCGGTGCGGACCGAAGACCAGCGCAGCATCAATTCCAACTGGACCGCCCGGCACCATGAAGTGATGAAACAGGCCGCCCTCGACCCGCGCGTTGACCGGATATTCGTGGCTGCAGCGGTGAAGCTGGAAATGTGCCGCACCGCATCACGCGCCGACACCGCATGGCTTCAGAAAATCCGGCCAGCAGTGGGGCATAACTACCATTTCCACGTGCGTCTGAAATGCCCGCGCGGGGATCGCAACTGCGTCACGCAAACCCCCACAGTCGCCGAGCTTTCAAACGGCGGGAATGGCTGTGATGACACGCTGCAATGGTGGGTAACCGATTTCCTGAACCCGCCAAGGCGCGAACGCACCGAACCCGCCGCGCCACGCAGTCGCCACCCGCGAGAGTTCACAATGGCTGATCTTCCGGCACAATGTCAGCAGGTTCTCGCCTCGAACTGACGTATTCGCAAAAAACCTTGCGCCACCCCCGTTGCGCCGTAAACTTAAAGTTGTGGACAGTCACGGCTGCGTCGCATCGCAGTGACAGTATCCGCGTCAAAGCACTTTAAGTTTGCAAACAAGCGACAGGGGACCCCGAAAATGGCATTAAACAAAAACAAATCATCCCTCAGCCGACGCGGCTTTCTGTCAGTGGCGGGGGCCAGTCTGGCGCTGGCGGGCGCGGGGCGGTTCTCGCTTCGCACCGCACATGCAGGCACGGGGTTTTCACTGGCCGTGCTGCATATCAACGACATGCACAGCCGCGTCGATGAGATCAGCCGCTTCAATTCCAACTGTTCACCATCAGACGCCGAGGAGAGCAACTGTTTCGGCGGCGCGGCACGTCTGGCGACCGCCATCCGCCAGCATCGTGCCGAGCATGAAGAGCAGGGACGCCCGGTTCTGACCCTGGATGCAGGCGACCAGTCGCAAGGCACATTGTATTACACCACCTATGGTGGACGGGCCGAAGTGCAGATGATGAATGCCATCGGCTTTGATGCGATGGGGATTGGCAACCACGAATTCAATCGTGGTCCCGAAAACCTTGCCCGGATGATTGATGAGGCCGATTTCCCCGTTGTTTCGGGCAATATCAAGGTCGCCGCAGGGTCCGCGCTGGCGGACAAGATCACGCCATATGTGGTTCTCGAACGCAACGGCGAACAGATCGGCATTCTGGGTATTACCACACCTGATACGGTGTTTCTGTCCTCTCCCGGTGAGGATGTCACGTTTCAGGACGAAATCGAACACCTGCGCGAAGGCGTGGCCGAGTTGCAGGGCATGGGCATCACCAAGATACTTGTGCTCAGCCATGTCGGTTTCGGGCGCGACCAGCAGATCGCGGCAGAAGTCGACGGTGTTTCCGCCATCATCGGCGGGCATAGCCACACACTTATGTCGAACACCCAAGAGGGCGCAGTAGAGTATGCCACACTGGTCGAAAGCCCGTCAGGCCGCGCAGTGCCAATTGTTCAGGCATTCGCCTTTTCGCGCTATCTGGGCAACCTTACGCTGGAATTCGCCGAAGACGGCACGGTTATCTCTGCGACGGGCGATACGGTCCTGCTGGATGCAACCTTCGCCCCGGCCGAAGATATCGAAGCGCTGATCGCGCCACTGCGCGCGCCAATCGAGGAAATGACCCGCCGCCCTGTCGCGGAATTGGCCGCCGACATTGATGGCAGCCGTGAAACCTGCCGCGCGCAGGAATGCGAGATGGGCAACACGGTGACCGATGCGATGCTGGCAGAGGTTGCACATCAGGGAATTCAGATCGCTCTGACCAATGGTGGGGGACTAAGGGCTTCCATATTGGGGCCGGTGTTATCAAGAGATATTTTCACAAAAAGTCTCGCCCCCGGCTGAGCTGTTGGCTGCGAGGGTGTCATCGATTGGCGGATCCTGCAGATCGAGATCATTGCAGGAGATCCACGGCGAGGGGCGTTCAGCGCGAAGACATCCATCTATCGCAGCGGTGAACGCCCCGGGGATAGGAGCCGCGGCGCCCCTGTCGTTT
>SLAT01000136.1 GCA_007126715.1 Roseinatronobacter sp. | reverse complement strand
TTCGGCTTGCCGTAGGATCGCGATGATCTGTGCTTCAGTGTATCTGCTTGTCTTCATTCGAATTCTCCTCGTTCATCTTGCCGAGAAAATTCTACTTTTGCAGCCCCTTAAATTCGGGGGGATTACCGTCCGCTTTCGGCCCCAGCATCAGCTGCGCGGAGGGCTTTGTTGCAACAGAGCCCCATCACGTGCTGATACTGACATAGATTGCACGCGCGTCGCGCCGGCCCGGACGCGCGGCATATCCAATAGGCCAGTAACAGAAGCAACCGGCAAGGCAAATAAAACGGGGTTGGAGGGGTGCGAACACAGTTTCCGTTTGCAACCGGCTTTCTGCTTTGTTGGCTGGGCGCGCAGTCGTTGCCCCGTATCAGCCAATCGCAATTGCATAGATAAACCTGAGGCAGACAACCAGCAGAAAGAGGCCAAAGGAAAGCTGCAATGCGCGGCTTGACAGGCTGTGGGCCAAACGAACGCCAAGTCCGGCTGTCAGTAATGTTGTCGGCACAAACAGCATGAAACCAATCAGTGACACGAACCCTATCGCATCTACGGGAAGGCCGGGCTGCCCCCAGCCTGCAAGCATATAGCCAAGTGCACCGGGGATTGAGATCAGCACACCTATTCCGGCTGATGTGGCCACAGACTGATGGATGGGCCGGCCATGGGTTGTCATGATGATATTCGCAATCTGCCCACCTCCGATACCCATCAATGAAGAGAACAGCCCGATCACGCAACCATAGGCACGCAGCAGCGCACCTTTGGGCAAATCAGCAGCTATGTCCCAGCGTGTGGTGCCGGAAATCAGCTTGATCGCGTTGACCCCGGCGACCACGACAAACACCAGTTGAAACACCAGCGCAGGGGCGAAGCGCGCGATTGTGGCGCCGACAAGAACGCCCAGAACGATGGGCACAGCCCAAACGCGGAGCAACTGCGCATCTACGGCGCCGCGCGCGCGATGGCTTAGCCAGGACCGGATCGAGGTGGGAATGATAATAGCCAATGATGTGCCGACAGCCAGCGGCATCCGGGTTTCATCGGGCACATCCAGCATCCCGAACACCTCGTAGAGAACGGGCACGATCAGCGCGCCGCCGCCAACGCCAAACATGCCTGCCAGCATGCCGGTCAGTGCGCCGGCAATCAGCAAGGTCGCAGCAATGCCAATTAGTTCAGGTGAAAGCATGTCCATTATCTTTGTGCTCTTTCAGTTTGTCCCGGTGTGTTCAACACCACAACCGTTGTGGTGACAGGTGGTCATGCGCGTCGGGGCGCAACTCACCACCTGAAATCCCACATCATTACAGGGGCAATGGCAAGCGTCGTCAGGCAGCGCGGCTCTGCCAGCGCTTGAGAGAACTTGCATTCATGCCTATCCGGTGTTGACGATACTAGAAACCGCCGGCCAGCCCATCCTTGCGCGGATCGGACCCAGCGGAATACCCGCCGCAGTCCAGCCTTTCGATCAACTGCGCGCCGCCAAAGCCAAAGGCGCTATCGGGCCGTTCGACGGAAATCTCGTGTCCCATATCGGAAAGGAGTGCGCGGGTGGCCTCGGGCAGGGAGGCTTCGCAAGCGACCTTGTTGCCCTCAATGAACCGCCAGCGCGGCGCATCAGCCGCCGTCTGTACATCCTGTCCCCAAAGCTGCGTGCGCATCACCATCTGCAAATGGCCCTGCGCCTGCATTGGCCCGCCCATAACGCCGAAGCTCATCTTAGGGCGACCGCCCTGCATCAGAAAGCCCGGAATAATCGTCTGGAACGGGCGCTTGCGCGGCCCCACTTCATTCGGGTGTCCGGGTTCCAGAGTGAAGCCAGCCCCGCGGTTTTGCAGGCTGATCCCGGTGCCCGGTACGACCACGCCAGAACCGAAGCCAGAATAGTTTGACTGGATGAACGAGACCATCATCCCCGAAGAATCCGCCGTGGTCAGATAGACGGTGCCGCCATCCTTGGGCGCACCAGGGCCGTGGGCCTGCGCTTTGTCGCGCGAGATAAGCTGTGCGCGGGTTTTCAGATAGTCCGGGTTTATCAGGTCCTGCGGTGTCACATCTGTCATATATCGCTGATCGGCGACAAAGCTGTGCAGATCGGCAAAGGCAAGCTTGATTGCCTCGATCTGCAGGTGCAGCGCAAGGGCGTCATCTGCCCCAAGCCCATCAAGATCCAGATGTTCGAGTATGCCAAGCGCCATCAGTGCTGCAATCCCTTGTCCGTTAGGGGGGATTTCATGCAAGGCGACATCCTTGAAATCGGTAGCAAGCGTGCCGCACCATTCTGGACGATGCGCCGCAAGGTCGGTCTTGCTGAGCACTGCGTCATGCGCGCGCGCATGGGCAACGATCTTGTCAGCAAGCGCCCCTTCATAAAAATCCCGCCCCGCAGTCTCTGCAATGCGTTGAAGCGAACGGGCCAGATCGATACTGCGGAAACGCTCTCCTGCCTTTGGCGCGCGGCCCCCTGGCATGAACATTTCGGCAAAGCCTGGTTGATCTGACAGCACCTCTGCCCCGCGCTGCCAAAGTTCCCCGATGACCGGGGACACGACAAATCCGTTTTCGGCGTAGCTGATCGCGGGCGCAAGCACGGTCGGCAGGTCCAGTTTCCCGAAACGGCTGCTCAATTCCGCCCAGGCACTGATGGCGCCGGGGACTGTGACACTGCCCCAGCCGCGAAAAGGGACCTCTGTCTGCCCCTGAAAGCGGCCCGGCGTCCATGCCTCTGGCGACATGCCGGATGCGTTCAGGCCATGCAGTTCCTTGCCATCCCACAGAATACAAAATGCATCACTGCCCAGCCCGTTTCCGGTTGGTTCAACGACGGTAAGGGTGGCGGCGGCAGCAATCGCTGCATCTATGGCATTGCCGCCGCGCGCCATCATCGACAAGGCTGCCTGCGTGGCCAATGGGTGCGAGGTGGCCGCGACATTCTCGGCAAGCACCGGAGAGCGGCGGGACGGATAAAGCGTATCATGGCGAAAAGGCATCAGCTATGGTCCTTGGTCTGTGGTATTGAGGGTTTGTTTTTCAGAAAGCCGCGTATGGCCCATGCGATCGAGAGCAGTGCCGCCACAAGAAAGATCAGGCTGACAGGACGGGTCACAAACAACGACCAGTCATTATTTGTCATCAGCGCGCGGCGCAGATTGGTTTCTGCAATTGGGCCTAGAATTACGGCCAGCACCAATGGTGCCAGCGGATAATCAAGCGCCTTCATCGCATAGCCGAAAACGCCAATCGCAATAAGAAGGGACAGGTCGCTGACCCGGTTGTTCAGCGCAAAGGTACCGACGATGCAGCATACTAGCACCGTTGGCACGATCACCCATTTCGGCACTTCAGCAACGCGCAGGAATGCGCGCATCGACACGACACAGACCAGAAGCATCATCAGGCTGGACACCGCCATTGCGACGAACATGCCATAGACCAGATCAGGGTTGTCCATAATCAGTCGTGGCCCAATAGAGATGCCATGCACCATAAGGGCGGCCAGCAAGATCGCATCGACCGCAGAGCCGGGGATGCCCAGCGAGATCATCGGGATCAGCCCGCCCCCGGCAGTGGCCGAATTGCCCGATTCCGACGCAATGACGCCCTCGGGGGTGCCTGTGCCGAAAGCCTCTGGCGTTTTGGAGGCGCGCTTGGCCTGGTCATAGGCGATCAGATTGGCAATCGACCCGCCCGCACCCGGCAGCGCCCCGATTGCAACGCCAATCATCGAAGACCGGATCAGGTTGACAGGCCGCATCAGGACTTCGCGCATCACGGACAGATTGTTGAACTTGATCTCACCTTTGATAAGTTTTTCACCCGTCTTGATCGATTTCGGGTCTTCGACCTCAGAGGCAAGCTGCGAGATTGCGTAGATCCCGATCAGGACAACCAGAAATGGAAGGCCCGCGCGCAAGGCATCGATGCCCATATCGAACCGTGGCCGCCCCATCATCGGGTCGGTGCCGATAGTTGCGATTGCAAGACCGACCAGCGCCGATATCAGGCCGCGTTGCAGCGAATGGCCCACAAGGCTGGCAACAATGGTCAGCGCAAAGACAATCAGGCTGAAATATTCCCACGGTCCCAGCTTGACCGCAAAAACCGCCAGAGGTGGGGCAGCCACAATAAGCACAGCTGTCGAGATAAGCGTGCCAAAAAACGATGCCCAGACCCCAAGCGACAGCGCGCGCCCCGGTTCGCCCTTGCGGGCCATCGGATAGGCGTCAAATGTGGTCGCAAGCGCCGAAGGCGTTCCGGGTATACCCAAGAGGGCTGCGGAAATCAGACCACCCGTATAGCCGCCTACATAGACCGACAGCATCACCGACACGCCTTGCAGAGGCGGCAGGGCAAAGGTTAACGGCAATGTCAGCACGATCGCCATCGTGACGGTAAAGCCGGGAATGGCGGCAGCGACGATCCCGGCAATCGCGCCGAAGAACATCATGATAAGGGTGGAAAAGGACAGCACCTCGGAGGCGCCGAGAAGAAACGCATCCATGGGTGTTATCTCCCCCTTGGCAAGAAGACGTTGAACACTTCGGCAAAAAGCCAGTTCAGCCCGTATGAAAAGACCAGCGCCAGGACGACGCTAAGAGCCACCGCCGCCTTGGTTCTGGGCGACAAGGTCAGAAGCAGGACGAGCAGAAAGATCAGCGTGGTGATCGGGTAACCGATCATCGGCATCGCTGTGACATAGACAATCAGGCACAGGAACATCAGCAACACAAGTCGTCGCGCCTGTACCCACATAACGACCTGAGACGCAAAGCGCGGATACGCTTCGGTCGGAATTCGACGGACCGCACCGATAATCGCGCTGATCAGGAGCAGGCTGAGAAGCGCATGAACCAGCATAGGAAAGGCACCTGCGCCAAGGGCCTCGAAGCGCGATGTGGGGATTGTTCGCGCTTCAAGAAACATGCTGATCGACACTGCTAACAGGGCGACATAGGACAGCAAACGGGCGATCTCGCCCGCCTGCTGCGTCAGCATCTGATCGCGTTCCTCGCTCAAGGTGCGATGACCTCTGACAAGCGCTCGACCGTTGCGCTGAGAGTGTCGAGATAGGCGAAGTAATCTTCGCGGCCGCGGAACAGTACATCGGCACCGGAATTGTTGATCTGCTGAATGAATGTTTCATCCTGCGACAACTGCTCAAGCGCGGCCTCTAATGTGGCCTGTGCTTCTTCCGGCGCGCCCTTTGGCATAACGATGCCACGCGTGATCAGAAGGTCCAGCTCCGCCCCCAGTTCAGCGAAAGTCGGCACATCCGGGGTCTGCGCAACCCGTTCTTCGGTTCCAGAGGCAAGGAAGATCAGGTCGCCATTCTCGGCGAATTGCAGCGACGATGAGATATCGCCAATTG
>SLAT01000247.1 GCA_007126715.1 Roseinatronobacter sp. | reverse complement strand
CATCAGCGCCATGCAAGCGGATCAGATGAGAGGCTGCAGGCGTCGAGAGCAGCCCGTTCTGGCCGATGATGAGGCGCGCAGCGCGCGCGGCGACCGCCATTTTGACAATGATCTGCACCGCCTCTTTATTGAAGAAACGCCCATCCCCGCCCAAGACCAGCGTTTTGCCCTGCAAGCCGCCGATTCCGTTCCAGATACTCTGGATGAAATTTTCCAGATAGCCCGGAGCCATGAAAGCCTGCGTTTTCTTGCGCAATCCTGATGTGCCGGGTTTCTGGCCCTCGATCGGTGCTGTCGAAATGGTCTTGATCATTATTACCTCTGGGCTGGCTTACTTGCATACACTGTCCGCACAAGGCGTGCTTTTCAAGCGATGCCGCGGATAGGCGTGGCATTAGGTTAGGTTTATGTCACCGTAACGGCAGAATGATCGTGGAAAAATGGCATTGGCCTGAGCCAGATCAATGTCTGCTGCGCCAAGATTTGCGACACAGCCCGTAACCAGGAAGGGACAGATGAGATGCGAATACTAGTGTTCAATGCGGGCAGTTCGTCGCTGAAATTCGGGGTTTTCGATATTCCGCGCGGTGCCGGGCTGGCGCAGATGCAGCAGTGTTTCAAGGGCAGCTTCGACAGGTTCGGGGCAGGGGGCTGCGAATACCGGTCAGGTTTGGGCGCGTCCCAGCCTGCACATGCCCCCCATACCAGTCTTGAGGCCGCGACTTACGCTGTGCCAGAAATGCTGGCAGAGGCCGGTATCGAGGGCATAGAGGCAGTAGGGCATCGCATCGCTCATGGTGGCGCGGAATTTTCAGCGGCTACTGAATTGGCTGCGCCTGTGCTAGACCAGATCCGAGCCTTGACCTCGCTCGCGCCCCTGCACAACCCTGCCAATTTGCAGGCGGTCGAGGTGGCGGGCAAGGTCTGGCCGCATTTGCCGCAATGGGGGGTGTTCGATACCAGCTTTCACCTGACCAACCCTGCGCGTGCAATCACCTATGCGGTGCCCAAGGCATGGCGCGATGCCGGGCTGCGCCGTTTCGGGTTTCATGGAACATCGCATAAATATGTGGCGTTGCGTGCCGCCGAGGAATTGGGCCGGGACCTGCGGGATTTGCGCGTGATCAGCCTGCATCTGGGAAATGGGGCAAGTGCCTGTGCCGTGGCACATGGTCAGAGCATTGACTCCTCGATGGGTATGACCGCGCTTGAAGGTCTGGTGATGGGCACGCGTTCGGGCGATGTGGACCCTGGCCTGTTTGGCTATTTGTCGCGCCAGATGGGACTTGGTGTTCAAGAGATTGAGGATGCACTTTACCGCGACAGCGGGCTGCTTGGCCTGACAGGGTCTTCAGATATGCGCGATGTAGAGGATCGCGCGGCCAAGGGTGATTCAGATGCGCAGCTTGCCATCAATATCTATGCTTACCGCGCCCGCAAATACATCGGCGCTTATGCAGCGGCGATGGGGGGCTTGGATGCGTTGATCTTCACCGGTGGCATTGGCGAGAATTCACCCTCCATGCGCAGGCGTATCTGCGATGGGCTGGAATTCATGGGGCTGAAGCTGGACCATGATCGCAATATGGCTGTCGATCTGGCCGGGCAGGCTGCCCCCCAGATTCAGGCATATGGCACGCGGGTCAATGTGTTGGTGACCGAAACTGCCGAGCAGGCAATGATCGCGCGCGAGGTTGCGCTTGCCATTCATGCCCCACGCGCGGAAGCAATGCGCATTCCCGTCGCCGTTTCCGCGCGGCATGTGCATCTGTCGCGCGACGCTGTAGATGCTTTGTTCGGGCCGGGCTATGAGCTGACCCCAGACAAGCCTTTGCGACAAAAGGGCCATTGGGCCGCGCGTGAACGTGTGAGTTTGCATGGGCCGAAGGGGTCTATCGCAAATGTTGCGATTCTTGCACCCTTGCGCGACCGCACACAGATCGAGATATCGCGCACGGATGGTTTTGCGCTCGGGCTCGATGCACCGGTCCGGCACAGCGGGGTGCTGCAGGGCACGCCGACCGTTCGACTGCAAGGTCCAGCGGGCCAATATGATACCGATGGGCTGATCATCGCTGCGCGGCATATTCACATGAACAGCAAGGATGCACTGCAAATGGGCCTGACAGATGGGGACAGTGTCAGCATTACCCTGACCACAACCGGACGCGGGCTGACTTTTAGTGATGTTTTGATCCGGGTTTCAGAAAACGCCTTTACTGAAATGCACATTGATACTGACGAGGCCAACGCCGCCGGTATTTCCGGCGCGGTTGAAGGAGAGTTGAGCGGCGAAGCCATGTTGCGTGGCACCTGAAAAGGATTGCTGCAAATCTAATCCTCGACGGATGTGAGGGCGATCTCGCCCGTATCCGCCAGCGCACGCACAGCGGCCGCAATCCGGTTTGCTGCGGCGCCGTGTTCCTGTGCAGAAGGCGGGGGCAGGGTGGGCGCATCATCTTGCAAAGTCTGTGCCGCGCGCTTTGACATGTTTTCCAGCAGAAATGTAATCGAAGGTTGATCTTCGGGTGCATTGGCCGCGATCATGATCAGCATATCGGCATCATTGATCGTACGCATGAGCGCCGGAACATCCCGCGACTGGACCCGGGTGGCAATATCCTTGAAAGTGAAAATGGATTTGCGCACATCACTGGCGAAAACACTGTCAGCGCTGTCCAATCGCTCCAGCAGGGAATCGCGCATTTCTGGCGTCGATGAGTTCAGGATTTCGCCGACGCGTTTCTTGGGCGGATCGGAAAAGGCGCGCACCGGTTTTGCGCTGATCTGTTCAGCCAAAGTTGCCCCGATGCGTGCGACTGCATCTGGACCAATTGCCTCGGTCTGTGCGATGCCCAATGCCAATGTCTGTGCAAGATCGGGGCCAAGCTGCATGAGCAAGCGCGCGGCCTTTTCTGTGCTGAGTTTGGACATCAAAACCGCTGCCACCACTTGTGATTCCTGTTTCAACACTGCAAGCAGTGCTTCATCTTCTGCCAGTTCCAGCGCCATCCAGGCATCATCAAGATCGCCGCCGCGTGACATGGCGCGAAGCCGTTTTGCGGTGCTCTGATCCATCTTGTCTTCGATCAACGACAGGGCTGCGTCCAGAGTGTCGGGAAATGACAGGCCCACTTGCTCCAGCGTGTCGATGAATTCTTCGACCACTGCGTTCATTGTCGCACGATCAACCAGCCGCATCCGCGCCAATGTTTGCGCCAATTCGGCCTGCATTTCTTTTGGCAGACCCGTCAGGGGAATGTCAGCTTCCGATGCGATCAATGCGCGCACAATGATCGCTGCTTTCTGAACCCCTGTCAGATGGTCGGTTCTGACGCGGCCTGTTGCGGGATGATTGTTTGACTTCACCCGCGCGGCTGAGGGCATGTCTGCCTTCGCCATATTGTCCGGCAGCGCCAAGGGTATGGGCTGGATATCAAATTTTTGGTCCGTCATGAGATGGTCTGCGCTACCTGTTTGAAACTCAACCCTACAGGCAGACACATCAAGAAACCGTTTACAGCACCATCACAGAAAAAAGCGCCCCGATGAATTTCATCGAGGCGCCTTTCTTAAGGAATTCAATTAGTTCAGCTGCTAACCGGCTCTATGCAGGCGGCAGTCGCTGCGTCCCAAACCTGACCTTCCGTACACATCGAAGCGGTTTGTGCAGGCTTCATGCTTGAACACATGGCCGAGGCAAGGGCAGGGCTCAAGCTCAATGCCAGGGCAGCAAGAGTGATTTTCAGTTTCATGTCAGTCTCCTTTTGCTGTGTGACTGACAATAGCACGATTCTTGCGAAAACAATGCCAACGCAGTTATTTTCTACCAAAAACCCGCGCAAAAATCGTCTCGACATGCTTTGTGTGATACTCAAGATCAAATTTTGAGCGAACCTCGTCTTCGCTCATCGCTGCGCACACTTCTGCGTCGCCCAGTAATTCTTCCAGAAAATCAGCGCCTTGTTCCCATACCTTCATAGCATTGCGCTGGACCAACGCATAGGCGTTTTCCCGGCTGACACCGGCTTGGGTCAATGCAAGCAGCACGCGCTGCGAATGGATCAGGCCGCGAAATTTGTTCATGTTGGCGATCATGTTATCGGGATAGACCACCAGTTTGTCGATGACACCTGTCAGTCGGGCAAGGGCGAAATCCAGCGTTACAGTGGCGTCCGGGCCGATCATCCTCTCGACCGAGGAATGCGAGATGTCGCGCTCATGCCACAGGGCGACATTCTCCATTGCCGGGACCACCGCCATCCGGACCAGCCGCGCCAGACCTGTAAGGTTTTCGGTCAGAACGGGGTTGCGCTTGTGCGGCATTGCGCTGGAGCCTTTCTGGCCCTTCGAGAAAAACTCTTCAGCTTCCAACACTTCTGTGCGCTGCATATGCCTGATTTCAATCGCAATATTCTCGATGCTTGAAGCGATCACACCAAGTGTCGCAAAGAACATTGCGTGCCGGTCACGAGGGATGACCTGGGTGCTGATCGGTTCAGGCTGCAAGCCCATCTGGGCGCAGACATGTTCCTCGACGAAAGGATCAATATTGGCAAATGTGCCAACGGCACCGGAAATGGCACCTGTCGCTATTTCGGTGCGGGCGGCAGAAAGACGGTCGCGGTTGCGCTTCATTTCGGCATAGAAACGCGCGAAAGTCAGGCCCATAGTGGTGGGTTCGGCGTGAATGCCGTGGCTGCGGCCCATGCGGATGGTGAATTTATGTTCCATCGCGCGGCGTTCCAATGCAGCAAGCAGCGCATCAATATCTGCAAGCAACAGGTCCGAGGCGCGCACGAGTTGAACATTGAATGTGGTATCCAGCACGTCAGAGCTTGTCATGCCTTGGTGGACAAAGCGCGCTTCATCATTGCCTATGATTTCGGCCAGATGCGTCAGAAAGGCGATGACATCATGTTTGGTGACGGCTTCGATCTCGTCAATGCGGGCGACATCAAATTCGACATCCTTGGCTTTCCAGACGGCGGCGGCGCTGTCCTTGGGGATGACACCAAGTTCGGCTTGTGCATCACAGGCATGGGCCTCAATCTCGTACCAGATGCGGAATTTGGTTTCCGGTGACCAGATAGCAACCATGTCAGGGCGGGAATAACGCGGGATCATTGGGCCAAACCTTTATAATGCTTCTCGCGCGCCTGATAACGCCTTGCTATACAAGTCGCAAGACAGCCACGCTTGCTATAGTTTATTTAACATAATACTGGTTATGGGTATTTTGTATTCGGGCTTCTGTGGCCCCATTACTGCACTTTTGGCCTTTCCAATCAGGTCGATCTCGCCTATAGCGCCTCTACTTGCAGCTCGCACCCTTGGAGGCGGGCTTTCGAGCTTGTGAAAAGGAACACGATTATGGCTGGT
>SLAT01000255.1 GCA_007126715.1 Roseinatronobacter sp. | reverse complement strand
TCTCGGCCGAGGTGGTGGCACTCGAGGCCGACGCCATGATCGCCGAGGGCCGCAAGCTGGCCGAGATTGCGCCAAACATCACTGTCAAACTGCCGCTGACATGGGACGGGCTGAAAGCGTGCAAAGTGCTGTCAGGCGAAGGCAAGATGGTCAATGTGACGCTGTGTTTCAGCGCCAATCAGGCGCTTCTGGCCGCCAAGGCCGGGGCAACCTTCATCTCGCCCTTCATCGGGCGTCTGGATGATATCGCGCTGGATGGCTGCGAGTTGATCGCCGATATCCGCACGATCTACGACAATTACGGGTTCGAGACGCAGATTCTGGCAGCCTCTATCCGCTCTGTGAACCATGTTCTGGACGTGGCGCGCATCGGTGCGGATGTCATGACAGCCCCCCCAGAGGTGATCCGCAAACTCGCGTCTCACCCGCTGACCGATGCCGGACTGGCACAATTCATGAAGGATTGGGAAAAAACAGGTCAAAAAATCCTGTAACCTTTGCTATAGTCCGCCCAACAACACCAACAAGAGCAGTCAACGGACAGGCAAACAGATGACAGGCACAGCACTCAGGCCCGAAGCGGTCGAGGAATTGCGCGACAGGATTATCGCAGATCCGTCGCTTATTCTGGATGACAAGGACCTTATGCGCACGCTGGTCAGCGCCAGCGAGCGCGGTATGGGCGACAATATCGTAGACCTGCGCGGCCTGGCGATGGAACGGCTTGAAGCCCGCCTTGACCGGCTGGAAGAAACCCACCGCGCCGTGATTGCGGCGGCCTATGAAAACCTGTCGGGGACCAACCAGATACATCGCGCGATTCTGCGGATGCTGGACCCTGACCAGTTTGAAGGGTTTTTGCGCAATCTGGGCAGCGATGTCGTTCAGATCCTGAATGTCGATGCAATCAAACTTGTTCTCGAAAGCCCCGAAGCCGAGCCAGACCCCGCATTGGAACGCATCTCAGAGGTGCTTCGCGTGGTTCCTGTCGGCTTTATCGAGACATATATGAGTTCAGATCGCGGCCCCACTACCCGGCAGGTACTGCTGCGCCAGTCGATTCCGCAAACCGACACGCTATACGGCGCGAAAGCGCCCGACCTGCGGTCAGAGGCCTGTATGCGGCTGGATCTGGGCGAACAGCGCATGGCGGGAATGCTGGTCATGGCAACGGAAAACCCGCATATGTTCAAACCCGGACAAGGCACTGATCTTCTGGCCTTTTTCGCCGGCATCTTTGAAAGGTCCATGCGGCGCTGGCTGGCATGACAGCCAGCAGCTTGCAGCTAAGTGAAGGCATGCGCGATGCCTTGCAGCTTTGGCTGCAAGGACTTCATGCGCTGGATGGCGCATCAGAGCATACGATCACAGCATATGGGCATGATGTTGGGCAATTTCTGGGTTTTCTGGCACAGCATCACGGTGGCAGTGCAGGTATCCGCCAGCTGGGCAATGTGACCCAATCCGATATGCGCGCATGGATGGCATGGGAACGCGGCGCGGGGCTTGGCAGCCGCAGCCTTGCGCGCAAACTCTCCAGCATCAAGAGTTTCGCGCGCTGGCTGGCCGAGCGGGAAAACTTCGACATCTCTGCCATTCTCGCCACGCGCGCCCCGCGCTTCAGCCGCAAACTTCCCCGTCCCCTCAGCGTTGAGTCCGCGCGCGAGGTGCTGGATATTGCCAGCCTGCAAACCCGCGAAGACTGGACGGGTCTGCGTGACACCGCTGTTCTGACGCTGCTTTACGGCTGTGGGTTACGTGTTTCCGAAGCCCTTGGTCTTACGGGCCGTGACGCCCCCTTGCGCGCAGCGTTGCGCATTCACGGCAAGGGCGGCAGAGAACGCTTGGTTCCGGTCCTGCCCATCGCGCAGGATGCCGTCGCGGCCTATCTGCAAGCCTGCCCGCATCCAAAATCCCCCGATGCGCCGCTGTTTCGCGGCGTACGTGGCGGCGCGCTCAGCCGACGCCATGTCGCCAAGGTGATGGAACAGACGCGCTTGCAACTTGGTCTGCCCGCCACGGCCACCCCACATGCGCTGCGCCACTCTTTTGCGACGCATCTGCTGGGCGCAGGCGGAGATCTGCGCGCGATTCAGGAACTTCTGGGTCACGCCTCGTTGCAATCAACGCAAGTCTATACCGCAGTCGATTCCGGCCGACTGATGGAGATTTATCACGCCGCACACCCCCGCGCGCATGGATGATTGAATCTCGCGTCGCGCTTTGCGAAAGAGGGCGCGGAAATGACAGGAAGGAAAGCGTGCGTGTCCCCCAGTCTGAAAGCCTATTCGGTCCATCTGTTCACGGCCACAGGTGCCGTATTCGCCATGCTTGCACTGCTAGAGGCAGTCAAAGGCGATTGGGCCATGATGTTCTTGTGGCTGGTCGTGGCCTTTATCGTCGATGGAATCGACGGCCCTCTGGCGCGCCGCTACCAAGTCAAACAAAACGCGCCGACCGTTGACGGCGTGTTGCTGGATTTGATCATCGACTATCTGACCTATGTGTTCATTCCAGCATTCGCGCTGTTTCAAAGCGGGCTTCTGCCGGGCTGGACGGGCTGGATCGCGATTATCGTTATCACCTTCACCAGCGTGCTGTATTTCGCTGACACCCGGATGAAAACTGACGATAATTCTTTTCAGGGCTTTCCCGCGTGCTGGAATATGGCCGCTGTCGTCATATTCGCGACCCGCCCCGAATTCTGGCTGATTCTGGCGATTGTGGGCTTTCTGGCCATTGCCATGTTCACCCCGTTGAAATTCATCCATCCCGTCAGAACAGAACGCTGGCGCAACCTGTCCTTGCCCATCGCGCTGGTCTGGACCGCGCTGGCTGGCTGGGCGGCATGGCTGAATTTCGACCAGCCGCAATGGGTGACACTTGGCCTGATCGTGACCAGCCTGTATCTGATCGGTGTGGGATTTGTGCAGCAGATCATACCCTTGCGCCGCTAGGGTCTTTCACCCTTGCGCAAGGGCCATAGCCGGACTTATGGTCGGCCAATTCATGGACAGGAGAGCGGGAAAATGGACATCAAGACTGTCGGCGTTGTGGGTGCAGGCCAGATGGGCAGTGGCATCGCCCATGTCTTTGCGCTGGCAGGCTATAATGTGCTGCTCAATGACATCTCGGAAGACGCCCTGAATAAGGCCGTTGACCTGATCGACCGCAATATCGAGCGGCAGGTGTCACGTGGCAAGGTTTCGGCCGAAGACAAGGCCGCAGCAATGGCGCGGATCCGCACCACAACCAAGCTGCCTGACCTTGGCCCGTCCGACCTGATTATCGAGGCCGCGACCGAGCGAGAGACTGTCAAGCAAGCCATTTTCGAGGATTTGCTGCCCCATATCCAGCCACATACGATCCTGACCTCGAACACATCCTCAATCTCGATCACGCGACTTGCCAGCCGCACCGACCGGCCAGAACGGTTCATGGGGTTTCATTTCATGAACCCTGTGCCGGTCATGCAACTGGTCGAGCTGATCCGAGGAATTGCAACCGACGAGCCGACCTACAAGACCCTGCATGCCGTTGTGGAAAAGCTGGGCAAGACCGCTGCCAGCGCCGAAGATTTCCCTGCCTTCATCGTGAACCGCATCCTGATGCCCATGATAAACGAAGCCGTCTATACGCTTTATGAGGGGGTCGGTTCCGTCAAGTCGATCGACGAGTCGCTGAAACTGGGCGCAAATCACCCGATGGGGCCTTTGGAACTGGCCGATTTCATCGGACTGGACACATGCCTTGCGATCATGAATGTGCTGCATGACGGTTTGGCCGACACGAAATACCGCCCCTGCCCGCTGCTGACCAAATATGTCGAGGCCGGCTGGCTGGGCCGCAAGACCGACCGCGGATTCTACGACTACCGTGGCGACGAACCGGTGCCGACGCGATAAACCAAGAACAGGGCGGCTTGACGGCAGGGTGCACTCTCGTCACTGACGCCGGAGTGTAGACTCGAGAATCGAAAACCCAATGAGCACGCCATGAGCCGCGCGTCCAACAGAAAAAAGGCGAAGCCATCCGCCAGAACCAAGGCAAGTCCCACGTCGCGCGGTGGTGTGCTGCACCGTGCCGCCGACGGGCTGCGTTGGCTCAAGCGCAAGCTGTGGCGCATTCTGGCTGTCGTGTTTGTGCTGCTGGCCGCTTGGGTGTTGCTCTACCGCTTTGTGCCCCCTCCCGGCGGGATATACATGTTTCAGGAATATCGCCGTATCGGCGAAATCCAGCGCCAATGGGTTCCGATGGACCGGATCGCGCCAGTAATGGCCCGCTCTGTCATTGCAGCAGAGGATGCGAATTTCTGCCTGCATTGGGGCTTCGACATGACCGAAATCCGCAAGGTCATCGAATCCGGCAGCACGCGCGGGGCCTCGACCCTCAGCCAGCAGACAGTGAAGAATGTCTTTCTCTGGCATGGCCGCGACTGGACGCGCAAAGCACTCGAATCAGGCTTCACCCTGATGATAGAGGTCCTGTGGCCGAAGCGGCGCATACTCGAAGTCTATCTTAACATTGCAGAATTCGATGATGGGGTCTTCGGGGTCGAGGCGGCTGCACAGCATTACTTTCGTGTATCGGCCAGCGATCTAAGCGCGGTTCAGGCCGCGCGACTTGCCGCAGTCCTGCCCGCGCCCAAAAGTCGTGATGCCGCCAACCCGACGCAGTTTCTGCGCAGCAGAACAGCCTCAATTGTTGACGGCGCAGCAACAATCGCCCGCGACGGACGCGCCGTGTGTATCGACGGTTGAACTTCGGCCCGCTGCACGGCAAGAGAGGGTAACACCCGCAATTAGAGGTTCAGCCCCATTCATGGCCCGTCTGTATCATGTCCCGCTCTCTCCCTTCTGTCGCAAGGTTCGTCTGACCCTTGCGGAAAAACGTGTCGAAGTAGAGTTGCTGGAAGAAAGATACTGGGAGCCCACGCAGGATTTCATGCGCCGCAACCCGGCGGGCAAGGTGCCAGTGCTGCGCCATGACGGCAAGATGCTCAGCGAAAGTCAGGCGATCTGCGAATATCTGGACGAAACCATCCCCACCCCGCCGCTGGTGCCCAAAAATCCCGATGCCCGCTACGAGATGCGGCGCATCTGCACATGGTTTGACGATAAATTCCATGTCGAGGTGACATCGAACCTGCTCTATGAGCGCGTGAACAAGAAGATCATGAATGCCGGCTATCCCGATTCGGGGCGCATCAAGATGGGCTCGGCGCGGATCAAGTTTCATCTGGATTACATGGACTGGCTTTTGGGGCAGCGCCGATGGCTGGCGGGTAATGACATGACACTGGCCGATTTCACGGCAGCCGCGCATCTGTCCTGCCTTGATTATATCAATGATGTGGACTGGGCGCGCTCGGCGCTGGTGCATGAATGG
>SLAT01000209.1 GCA_007126715.1 Roseinatronobacter sp. | reverse complement strand
CGCATGAGGGATGGCGCGCAATATCAAGACCAGACTGTGCCGCAGGCACTCGCCCATGGCGCAGTTCGACCAGCTTCCGCGTGAACTGCGCCAATGGCTTGCGACCGCTATCCTGCCTTGGAGCGCGCAATCAGTGCTCAAACATTGGAAGGCAGCTTTACTACGCGCCGGGGGCGATACGCAGCGCGCATGCGCATTGCTCTCAGAACTGGAAGCGCGCTGCATCGCGCGCGATGCCAGCCGGATCTGGGGCGCGCTTCACCCTGCCGCAGCACCGGCCAACATTACCCATCGCCCAAGCCGACGCGCAGCGCGGACCCGCGCCTGAACCCGCAATTGTTGCCGGTCTGCAAGCAACGCCGTGATGCAGCGCACGCGTCACAGCTCGCTTAGTTTCGCAACCGTGCCAGTATCTCGGCATTGACATACCCATCAGGCGGAATTCCCACTGCCCTTTGCCAAGCCTGCACCGCCGCGACAGTTGCGGGCCCGATGCGCCCGTCTATGCCACCGGTATCATGGCCCAGTGCATTCAACCGGCGCTGCAACTCTGTGCGTTCCGACAGGTTTAGCGCACGGTCCCCACGCGGCCATTGCCCACGCAAGGCCCCCCCGCCACGCAGCCGGTCCGACAGGTGCCCCAATGCCAGCACATAGGCGTCCGAGATATTGTATTCTTTCAGCACGTCATAATTGTCATAGGCCAGAAATGCCGGACCGCGCGCGCCACCGGGCAAGATCAGGCGCGACATGCCGGATGCAAGTGCCCCCCCGGCCGCAGGGCGCAAACCCGCCCTGCCCCATGCGTCTGCACTCTGGCGCTGTCCGGTTGCGCCCAGATCAAAGCCACTTGGCAAACTGACCTCTACCGCCCAGGGCTGGCCGCGCGTCCAGCCCCGACGCGCCAGATAATTAGCCGCCGAAGCCAATGCATCGGCAGGGTCCGTGCCCCAGACATCGCGCCGCCCGTTGCCATTGAAATCCAACGCATAGGTCAGATAGCTGGAGGGCATGAATTGCGTGTGCCCGAACGCACCCGCCCAAGACCCGATCATCGCTTGCGGGCTGATATCGCCCGCCTGCACGATCTTCAGCGCATCAATCAACTGTTCTTCGAAATACGCGCCGCGCCGACCGTCCTTGGCAAGGGTCGCGAGCGTGGCAAGTATTGGCGTGCTGCCACGATTTGCGCCGAAAGATGTCTCTATCCCCCAAATGGCAACAACCACTTCAGGCGGCACGCCAAAGCGCGCCTCGATCCTGGATAGCAAGCCAGAATGCTGGCGCATCGCGGCTTGTCCTTGCGAAATCCGCGTCGTTGTCACAGCGCTGTCAAGATACTCCCATATCCGCGCGCCAAACTCGCTTTGCCGCCGGTCAAGCGTTATCGTCTGAGGCAAATAACGCATCTGCTGACGCGCCTGCGACAGGGTTGCCTGCGAAATTCCGGCGGATCTTGCGCGCGCATCAAACCCGACCAGCCAGACCCCGAAATCACCTGTCGGCGCTGCGGCGCTGCTTTGTGCGCGCGCCTCTGGTCGCGGCGAGGTTTCCACATTTGCGGCCACACATCCCGGCAAGGACAAGGATAGCACCAACAACACCACACGTGACATCAGAATACTCCCGCTAAACTTGTTTGATGCTACCCGCCGCAATGCGTCAAACCAAGCTCCAAACCTGCCAGATCGGGGAATACTGCCGATTTTGATTTTGCACCGCTTAACAGAGTCAGCACAATCGGCTAAGGTTGCCAAAACACCATAAACGGGGCGTGCAGTGTCATGTATTTTTCCAGACGGTTTTGTTTGCTTGGGCTTTCGGCCCTTTCCCTTTCTGCCTGTATTGGCGGCGGCGCACCGATGAGCGCGCCAGCACGTTCAGCCCCGATGCGGGCGCAGGCAAACCCTGCTTTCGATAGCTGGAAGCAGCAATTTAAGGGCCGCGCAACATCGGCGGGCATTCCATCATCGATCGTGGAAACGGCCCTGAACAGCGCGGGCTTCCTGCCCGATGTGATTGCACGCGACCGCAGGCAGACCGAATTCACCCGCACGCTAGAGGATTACCTTGGCATCGCTGTCTCTCCAGAACGGTTGGCGGGTGGGCGTGCGGCCCTTTCACGCCATGCCAGCACCCTGCGTGCCATCGAGGCGCGCTACGATGTCGAGGCCGAGGTGATCACCGCAATCTGGGGTCTGGAATCGCGCTACGGGACCGAGCGTGGCGATATTCCCGTCATTTCCGCACTGGCGACGCTGGCTTTCGATGGTCGGCGCGGCGCATTCTTCGAATCGCAACTGATTGCCGCCCTACGCATCTTGCAGCGCGGTGACACCAGCACCGCCAATCTGCGCGGATCATGGGCGGGTGCAATGGGCCACACCCAGTTCATACCGACCACCTATCAGGAATATGCGGTCGATTTCACCGGCAACGGACGGCGCGACATCTGGTCAGAGGACCCCAGTGATGCGTTGGCCTCTGCTGCGAATTACCTGTCCCGGATGGGCTGGCGGCGTGGACGGCCCTGGGGTGTGGAAGTACGCCTGCCTGACGGGTTTGATATGGGCAGCACCGGGCGCGGGTCTACGCGTTCCGTCTCTGCATGGACCGACGCAGGTGTGCGCGACATGGATGGGCGGCCGGTCACCGATCATGGTGCGGCGTCGATCATTATCCCCGATGGCCCGCGCGGGCCTGCCTTTATGACCTTCAGCAATTTCACGACCCTCACGCGGTACAATAACTCCGAGTTTTATGTCATTGGAATCGGTCACCTTTCCGACAGACTGCGTGGCGGTGGCCCAATTCGCGGAAACTTCCAACCCGACAGGTTCGGGCTGCGCGTGGGCGATCGGCAGGAACTCCAGCGCCGCCTGACACAGGCTGGGTTTGATACGCAAGGCGCAGATGGTGTGATCGGGCCGAACTCGGAATCCGCCATTCGGGCATGGCAACAAGCCCGTGGACAGACTGTAACGGGCCAACCCTCGCGCGCCATGCTGGAGCAGTTGCGCGCCGGCGGATAACAATGTCAAACCTGCTTAGAAGCAGGCCATAAATAATTCATTTAATACATTTTAGTTTGGTTTTCGTATTTTCATGCAAGCAGCAGACATAAAGTCCGCGCTGGAACAGGCGCAGAATTTGGCCGCGAAAGGCGAATTCGATGCCGCGCGGTCCTTGTGTCTGCGTATTTTTGTCCATGATCCCGGCGTGATCGGAGCTTTGCAAACCTATATGTCGGTCACGCGCGTTACCCCCGACGACAAGGTTCTGGCGCGTCTGCGCGCCTTTGCGCGGGGTGCCAAGATGCCGCCCGCGCTGGCAAGTCAGGTGCAGTTCATGCTGGGCAAAGGGCTGGATGATATTGGCGACCACAAATCAGCATTCACGGCATTTTTGCGTGCTAACGCGTTGAAACCAGTGCAATTCAACCAGACTGCCCAAGAGCATCTGGTCGCCGCTACCCTGACTGCGGTCGCAAATGCGCCGCAAATCCAGCTTGATTCCGTTGCGCCCCGCTTTGTGTTCATCGTCGGAATGCCCCGGTCCGGCAGCTCTGTTCTGGCGCAGGTTCTGGGGCAGCATCCTGATATCTGCTCGGTCGGCGAAATGACCGCCCTGGGTCGCGCCTTGCAGGCCATAGAACCGAACCTGCCGCGCTTTATCCAGACCATAACCCATGACCGACTGCTGGCCCTACGCGCGGCCTATCTGGCAGAGGTGGTGCCTTTGGGGCAAGGCGCAACAGTGATCGTGGACAAGATGCCCGAGAATTACTGGCTAGGCTGGCTCATCCCCATGATCTTTCCAGATGCGCTGGTGTTAGAGACGCGGCGCGCTCCGCTGGCGGTGTGTTGGAGTTGTTTTCGAAATGATTTCGGACAGGGCCACGCGTATAGCACCGACTTCCCGACCCTCTGGGCGCATTATCACCGATACGAAAGAATGACAGATGCATGGCGCAGGCGCGCGGGTGCGCAATGGCGCATGATCGACCTTGACCAGATGGCCGCTGAACCACAAGCAACAATTGAACCCTGCCTTACGCAACTGGGGCTATCATGGGTTGACACTATGGCAAGGCCGCAAGAAGCGCGCAGCGACCTTCGCACCTTGTCCAAATGGCAAGCACGCCAGTCACTTAGCCCAGATATTGCATCAGCGTGGCGCAATTACCAGACGATGATCCTTGACAAATGGGGGCGCGATCTGACCCCCGCTCCCGCGCTTTCAGGCATTAGCTGAAAACCCGTTTCAGGGGTCCGCATATGCAGTGGGCTTGCGCATATCGGCCAATCCATGAAACGCTTCATGTGGCGCAGAAAACCGCAATTGCTTCGCGCGCCTTGCTGGCGTAGCGTCATGCACGAATACAACACTGCGGAGGAAAACCAGATGTCAGAAAAAACACCGGGCTTCGACACCTTGCAAATTCATGCCGGTGCACGCCCCGATCCGGCGACCGGCGCAAGGCAGGTGCCGATCTATCAATCCACCGCCTTCGTGTTTCATGATGCCGATCATGCTGCGGCCTTGTTCAACTTGCAAGAAGTTGGCTACATCTATTCGCGCCTGACCAACCCGACTGTTGCCGCACTGCAAGAGCGCATGGCAACGCTGGAAGGTGGTGCTGGGGCAGTGTGCTGTTCTTCAGGCCATGCAGCGCAGATCATGGCGCTGTTTCCGCTTATGGGGCCGGGGCTGAATGTGGTTGCGTCCAATCGTCTTTATGGTGGAACGGTCACCCAGTTCAGCCATACGATCAAGCGCTTTGGCTGGTCGGCCAAATTCGTCGATTTCGACGATCTGGACGCGGTCGAAGCCGCGATTGACGACAACACCCGCGCCGTGTTTTGCGAATCCATCGCCAATCCGGGCGGCTACATCACGGATCTGGACGCGATTGCCGCAATCTCGGACCGGGCGGGCGTGCCGCTGATCGTCGACAACACCACCGCAACCCCGTATCTGTGCCGCCCGATTGAACATGGCGCAACGCTGGTTGTACATTCGATGACCAAATACCTGACCGGCAATGGCACGGTAACCGGTGGCGCGATCATCGATTCCGGCAAATTCGACTGGTCGGCAAATGACAAATTCCCTGCCCTGTCCCAGCCCGAACCCGCCTATCACGGGCTGAAATTCCATGAAACCTTTGGCCCGCTTGCATTCACCTTCAATGCAATCGCCATCGGGTTGCGCGATCTGGGCATGACATTGAACCCGCAGGCAGCGCATTACACTCTGATGGGAATCGAAACACTGTCGCTGCGGATGGACCGTCACTGCGCCAACGCCGTGAAAGTCGCGCAATGGCTGGAAGGCGATGATCGTGTGGCTTATGTGACCTATGCCGGACTGCCGTCTTCGCCCTATTACAACAGG
>SLAT01000014.1 GCA_007126715.1 Roseinatronobacter sp. | reverse complement strand
GACAATCGCAACGGCTGCTGCGGCGAAGCCTGTAACGCTGGTCGCGTACTGATGGGCAAAGGCATTCAAGCGGCTGGCAGGTTGAACATTATCCATTAATCTATCGCTGGGCGGCTGCCTGAATATGCTGATCAGGTTACAATTCGCCGGCTCGGTCGGGCAAACAGCCGCCATGAAATTACCTAAGGCGCGCGCCTGGTCGCGCTGATCGGTCACACGCCTGCACGTTACGCGGCAACTTTGGGCGCGTTCAAGGCAGGGCTGGCAATCAGCGCCCTATTCGCTGCCTTCGGCCCTGAACCGGGTTTGCGCATCGAATTCGGGGAAGCCAGCGGTCTTGTCACCACGGCTGCATTGGATCGGCACAAGGGGGGCGAAACAGCCTTCATTGCGCCAGGTCCACCACGGGAGAATGACTGCTGCGAAAGTTTGAACGCCAGATTTCGGGATGAACCACTGAACGGAGAGGTTTTCTACTTGCGACGCGAAGCCCATATCTTGATTGAGAAATGGCGCCGCCACTACAACACTGTCAGGCCGCGCTGCGCTCTGGGATACGGCCCGCCAGTGCCCATAAGCACTCGCCCGGTAGACTGGGCCAACCATGCACTAAAATTGATCACGGACCACTTGTTGCGGGCAGTCCAGCCCTTCTGGGCAAAGACCGGGATGCCCACAATCCACCCCAGTCGCATCCGAGCGGCTTACCAACCCATTGGCCCGCGCGGCAACGGCACGAACAGGACGCGCGAGAACAGCATATGACTGCCAACCGCCAGAGCACCGGCGATCGCCACCGCGCGCAGATGCGATAACAACGGGAACTGGCGGAAACTGTTTTCCTCGCGGATCACGCCTTGGCCGACCACAAACCACATTGCGTAGAACATCAGCGTGCTCGTCAGAATATAGCCCAATCGCGGCAGCAATATGATCCAGACAATCAACAATCCCATTGCCCAAAACATACGGATCGGGTTTTTCTCGTCGAAGATCGGCTCCGGAGCGGCGGAAACCACTGCTTTGACGATGAGCAATAGCGACACCACGCCCGTGAAGACAAGAATTGCGTTGGGCCATTGCGCGCTCAGAGGTGACCAGTTGGCTTCGCGTGCCGAATAGAAAACATATGTGATCACAAGACCAATAAGACCCGCGACCATGTCGCTATTGAACAGTCTGGTCATCACTCCGACCCCTCTGAAGTTACGTCCTTCTTGCGTCTGGCCTCCTGCACCATAGGCCAAAACAACGTCATGAACACCATCGCGATCAACGCCCAAGACATCCAGTTATCGAAAAGCGCATAAATCGGCACGTTATGCACTGCGCCACCCATCAGCATAGACATAGAGAACCCTTGCTCGGCAATGGGGCCAAGGATCAGGCCCAATGCGATTGGCGCAGGTTGCAGGCCGATATGACGAACCAGATACGCGAAGATACCGATGCCAATCATGATGAAGACGTCAATGATGCTGTTTCGCATCGAATAGGCGCCGAGGATCGACATGAAAGCGATGCCTGGCACAAGATAGGTCACCGGCACTGCACAGATCGCACGACAGATCAGCCGGCCACCCAGAACACCTACCAACAAAAGCGCCAGCGCCGACACGCCCAGCGACAGAATGAAGCCATAAGCCAAGGTCCCGCTTTCGGCGAAAAGCGCACTGCCCGGGCGGATGCCGTGCAACATCAGCGCACCCAGCATCACCGCCGCAGGGGGAGAGCCCGGCACGCCCAGGGTCAGCAGCGGCACGACCGAGCCCGCAACGGCAGCGTTGTTGCTTGACTCAGAAGCAACTACACCCTGCACATTACCTTTGCCGAAACTTGACGGATCGGCATCTGCACGTTTGGCCTCGTTATAGGCCACGAGCCCGGCCACATTGTTGCCTGCGCCGGGGATAATCCCGATCACCAACCCGATGATCGACGAGCGCAACACGTTCCAAGGGCGTCGCAATGTCACCGAGAACGCGCGCAACAAGCTTTCCGATCCGCGTGAGTAGTCCACATCGACCGATTTCGTGGCGCTGACCGCAAGCCGGATCAGCTCAGGGATCGCAAACAAGCCGATGAGTGCGACCAACAACTGCACGCCACCCTGAAGCTGCGAGTATCCGAACAAAAAGCGCGACTCTCCACCCAGCGGTGAGATTCCTATAGTGCCGACCAGCATCCCAAGCCCGCCGCCCAGCAGCCCCTTAAAGAGCGATCCCGTGGACAGCGCGGCGATCAGGCTCAGCCCTAGTACCGCCACCCAGAAATACTGCGCAGGGCCAAAGCGGATGGCGATATCGGTGAGCGGAGATGCCATGGCGATAACTGCGATTACGGCGATCACACCTCCGACGACAGACGCCACCGTGGCAACTAGAATTGCAAGTTCTGCCTGTCCGTTCTTGGCCATCGGGTAGCCATCGAGTGTGGTGGCGATCGCACCCGGCGTGCCGGGAGTGTTGATCAAAATGGCCGTGAAGGCGCCTCCGAACATTGACGACGTATAGACTGCGCCCAGCAGCACCATCCCGCTGAGTGGATCCATGGTGAAGGTGAACGGCACCAACAACGCCAGTGCCATAGTCGCCGTCAGCCCGGGGACCGAGCCCACGAACAGACCCAACGTGGTGCCGATTGCTATCAGAAGAAGCGAATGGAACGTCAAAATCGCGGCGAGGCCGCTTAGCAGATCGTCAATCATTGTTGTCCAGCCCCCGATGAGGTGATCGTGGGCAGCAGAGAAGGCTGCAGCCCACGACGCATGTCAAACCGACTGCCAATATGGCAGTTCAATTCACTTCAGCATACCGAGTTCACCGAGGAGTTCCTCATATTCAACCTTCAACCGCTCGACCAGCTCTGCGCTTTCCTCGGGACCGTAGAATACGGGCTGGAAACCCATCTCCTGCTTGCGCTCGGCCTGCTCACGGTTGATTTCGTCGAGCGCGCTGACGATGACCTCAATGTTCTCTTCCGGAATCCCGACCGGACCCAGCGCACCGCGGTAGATCGCCTCGACCACATCATAACCCAGCTCTCGGAAGGTGGGCACACCGGGGAACATGTCGATCTGTTCTTCCGTGGCAACTGCAAGCGGGCGGAAGTGTTCGGAGTTCTGCACTGCCATGGTTGAGTTGGTCATCAGCGCGGTCACATGCCCGCCCTGCAGCGCAGGTATCGTCGGCCCCGAGCCGGGGAACGGTATCCACGTTACAGTGATGTCGGCTGCGCGCATCAGGCGCACCGTTGCGAGATGGTTACCGCTGGCGGTGCCAGTCCCGCCTACAGTGATCGAACCCGGCGCGGCTCTTGCGGCCTCGACAAGGTCTTCAAGCGTTTCATATGGGCTGTCGTTGCGCACGACCAAGACCTGCGGGGTCGAATGGTATGTGTAGAGCACGTGCAACTCGTCGGTCTCGTAGCCCGCATCGCGGGTCATCGGCTGCGCGATGATATGTGGGATGCTGAAACAGGCAAAGGTATAGCCGTTTGCAGGCTGCTCCTTGACATGTGACCAACCGACAGCACCGCCGCCACCCTCGCGATATTCGATCACGACATCTGCACCCATTTTCTCTCGCATCGGGTTCTGCTGCATCCGCTGGACGATGTCGCATTCGCCGCCTGGGCTGAACGGATTTACATATGTAATCGTGCCGCTGGGAAAATCGGCCAGCGCGGGGGTGGACATAAGCAGCATGGCGCCTATGGCGCCAAGCGCAAAGGATTTGGATTTCAGGACAGTAGGTGACATCGTTTCCTCCAAGTGGTGTGCGTGTGATCGGGATACGGACTGCTCAGGCAGCCTTCTGGTTATTGAACAGATGGGCGTAGGCGAATAGCGCGGCTGAGCCGCCGGTGTGCAAGAAGACGATACGCTGGCCCTTGCGGAAGCGGCCTTCGCGGATCATTGCCACCAGACCGGCAAAGCCCTTACCCGAATACACTGGATCCAGTAGTATGCCTTCAAGCCGGGCCAGCAGCAACATCGCGTCCACCATGCTTTCGGTGGGCTGGCCATAACCGGGGCCGACCTGATCATCGCGGGCTTCGACCATTTCGCTCGGCAGCTCACCGCGCGCGCCCAGCCGCTCGGCCGTCTGCGCGGCGAGGGCGTGAACATTTGCGATCTGGCGCTCGCGCGGGGCGCGCACCGAGATGCCCGTAACCGGTATCGGCGCATTCATGGCGTAGAGCCCCGCGACAAGCCCGGCTTGCGTCCCGGCGCTGCCAGTGGCGTGGACGATGGCGTCAATCCGTAACCCTTGCGTGTCGGCCTGATGGACCAGCTCCTCGGCGCAGGCGGCATAACCCAACGCGCCTATCGGGTTGGACCCTCCACCCGGGATGAAATAGGGTTTGCGCCCTTGGGCCCGCAGCTCCTCGGCCAATGCTTGCCCTTCGGCGTTCATGTCCAAGCCTTCCGGGCGGAAATCAAAGCTGCAATCCATCATCCGATCCAAAAGGACATTCCCAGCGGTTTCATAGTCAGCGCCTTGATTGGTAACGCGGCGTTCGAGCAGCGCGTGACAGTCCAACCCCGCGCGGCAGGCCGCGGCGACCGTCTGGCGGACGTGATTGGATTGCGTTGCGCCTTGCGTGACAAGTGTATCTGCACCCTGCTCCAGCGCATCCGCCAACAGGAATTCCAGCTTTCGGGTCTTGTTCCCCCCAGAAGCGAGCCCGGTGCAGTCGTCACGCTTGATCCATATCTCTGGACCACCTAAATGCGCGCTCAATCGGTCGAGCCGCTCAAGAGGCGTTGGGAAATGCCCAAGCCTGTAGCGTGGAAAGCGTGCCAGATGCATCGAGTTCCTCCATCTCGTTTGCGCATGAAGTCATGTCGACATGCGGCTGTCAAATGCGAAAAGCGAGGATTAAGATGCATGATTTGCATGTTAGCCATATCGACCACCTGATTGCGCGATGGATGTGGACGCTGTCAGTATCCTGTCAAAAACAAGAGGTGACGCCTTAGAATTCGGTTTTGTTCCAGCTTTAGAGGCATCTCTCCAAAGCAAGCTCATGGGGCATCTCGACAAAGAGGGCACCGTTACGGACCGCTCCGGGCGCGCGCTGAACTACGGCGAGGTTGTACCGCCAATCCTAGATAATGCGCCCCGGCAGACGGTGGCAATGGATGGCGCGGCCTGCGCCGCGTTCGTTGAAAACGTGCTGGTGCCGGAATTCCAACCCGAAACCGTTGTCCTTCTGGACAATCTCGCCACACACAAAACGCCGAAGCGACAAAGGGGGATGCACCCTGTCTGACATTCAAGATTGAAGACACGGTTTCCCGGATTGGCTCAAAACTCGACCACCGCGCGGATGGATTTGCCTTCATGCATCAGGTCGAACCCCTCATTGATCTGATCAAGGCTCAGTTTATGCGTGATCATCGGATCAATCTCGATCTT
>SLAT01000343.1 GCA_007126715.1 Roseinatronobacter sp. | reverse complement strand
GACGGTAGCGGGCTTGCTGCATACCGCGTGATTGCGGCGCAGGCGCCGAAATATCTGGCTGCGCAAGGCTGGCTGATGGTCGAGATCGGCGTGGGGCAGGGGGCTGATGTCTTGGCGCTGTTTACACAAGCCGGGCTGAAACGAGGACAAATTCTGCCAGATCTGTCGGGGCGCGGTCGGGTTGTTGTGGCGCAGGCGTAATAATGGTGAAAAACCGGCGCAAATCCGCACTATATCGCCATTAATCCATATTTTATTGCGCGGGGGCTTGTCTTAGGCTCTGTGCCGTGCAACATGCACAGGTAAGACGCGGCCGCGGGGATGCGCCGTGCCTTGCAATCCCTCATAGCAGTCTGGGTATTTCGACAACGATTTGCTTGGGCCAAGACTGCGCTTCATGCCATGACAGGCAGGATATATTAAAGCATGAGATCTACCAACAAACGCTCGCGTTCTAAAACGAACCGCCCCAAGTCGCTTGGAAATATTGTGAACCGCGTGTTCGACAGTTCCGGCCCAGAAGGCAAGGTCCGCGGAACGCCGCAACAGATTATTGAAAAGTATCAAGTTCTGGCGCGCGACGCACAATTGTCCAATGACCGTGTTGCGGCAGAAAATTTTCAGCAGCATGCCGAGCATTACACGCGCATGTTGGCGCAAGCTCAACGCGAGATGCAGGCCGAACAAGAAGCGCGCAAGCAACAGCAGGATGATCGCAACCGCCAGCATGATGACCGGAATCGTGCACAGGGTGATGACCGCAACCGTAACGGCCATTCAGATGATCGCGGCCAACAACCGGCGCGTCGCCATGATAACCGGCGTCAGAATGATGACAACGGCCAGCAACATCAGGCATCTGGTTTTGCCAGCGGCAACGGGACGCAGGGCGCATTTGCGGTTCAGGATTTCAACCAGGACGCTGATGAAGCAACGCTGGTGGAAACCCCCGAGAGCAAGTCGTCGCATAGCGTGTCCGAAGTTCCTGTCAGCAACGAGGCTGATACAGCGCCCAAGACCGAAGCAAAGCCTGCCAACCGTCGCAAGCCCAGGGTAGCAAAAACAGCGCAAGAGCCTGTCGCAGATGCGCCAGCGCCACAAGCCGCAGAGGGCGAGGAAAAGCCGAAACCTCGCCGTGCCCCAAGAAAGCCGCGTAAGCCAGAAGCTGAAGCTGATGCTGAAGGCAAGGACAAGACGTCTTCTGCTGCTGAATAAAGGACGTACCCGGCTTCTGACCGGGTACGCGCACCTCTACATGGTGGTGGCGACAGTCGGCAGGATTCCAATCGCCGTTGCGCCGTTCAATACGAATTGAACCGATAGCGCGGCCAGCAACAGCCCGAACAACCGCGTCATCACCATAGTTCCGGTCCGGCGCAACAACCGCTCGATCAATCCGGCGGATAGAAACGCCAGCAGCACCATGGCAATCACAACCAGCATCACAGCGGTTACAAGTGCCACACCCTGAGCGGTTCGCCCCGCTTCTCCGATAAGCAGCACCATTGTGGCCATAGCGCCCGGACCAGCAATCAGCGGCATGGCAAGCGGGAAAACCGAAGGGTCATCAGCCTGCGCGCCACTGCCTTCATCGGCGTGATCTTTGCGCCGTTGGGTGCGACGGTCGAACAGCATGTCAAGCGCAGTCAGAAACAACAAGATCCCGCCCGCAATCTGGAATGCAGGCATAGAGATACCGATAGAGCGCAGGAAGTCTTCGCCAGCAACCCCGAACAATGCCAGCAAGATTGCCGCAATAATGCAAGCGCGCACCCCGATGGCACGCCGTCTCGCCGCGTCCATTCCCTGCGTCAAAGCCAGAAACAAGGGTGCGGTGCCAATAGGGTCGATCACCACGAACAAGGTCACGAAGGCGGTAATCACGAAGGCAATGTCGACAAGTTCCAGCACCCGACTAAACCGCCTTGAAATGTTTGGCCAGCTTCAACCTTTGGCCCTGATAATTTGACGCGATATCCGCGCCATACAGCCGTTCTGGTCGTTCGGCCATCCGTTCATAGACCAAACGGCCAACGATCTGGCCATGTTCCAGCACAAAAGGGGCTTCGTGGCAGCGCACCTCCAGCACCCCGCGCGCGCCGGCGCCACCCGCGGCGACATGTCCAAAACCGGGGTCAAAAAATCCGGCATAATGCACGCGGAATTCGCCCACCATTGCCAGATAGGGCGCCATTTCAGCAGCATAATCGGGCGGGATATGCACGGCCTCGCGGCTGACAAGAATATAGAACGCGCCGGGGTCAAGAATGATCTGGCCATCCCGGCTGTGGAGTTCTTCCCAGAACTCTGCCGGGTCATAGGCTCCGATACGGTCCATGTCGATCACGCCGGTATGGGGTTTTGCACGGTAGCCGACCAATGTGCCTGCTTTTGGGCGCAGATCGACCGAGAAGCCCAATCCCTCGGAAATGACCGGCTCATCTGGAACAAGGGTTTCGGCTTTGTGTAGCTCATGAAGCTCGGCATCGCTTAGAACAGCGTGCCCATTGCGAAAACGGATCTGGTTCAGGCGCATTCCCGGGCGAACCAGCACAGAGAAGGATCGAGGACAGATTTCGGCATAAAGCGGTCCTTGATAGCCCTCTGCGACACGGTCAAACTCTACGCCTTCATCTGTGATGACGCGGGTCAGCAGGTCCAGTCGTCCGGTCGAGCTTTTGGCATTTGCAACCGCCTGAATTCCGGCAGGCAGGTGCAACGATTCCATCAGCGGCACGACATAGACACAGCCCTTTTCCAGAACAGCCCCATTCGCCAGATCCATCTGATGCATTTCTAGTTCTGACAACCGATCTGCCACGCGCCGACCCTTGCCCGCCAGAAAAGAGGCCCGGACCCGCCATGCGCGCGGCCCAAGGCGTAGATCAAGGCTGGCGGGTTGAATCTGTTCCTCTGTCACCGCGGGTTCGGCATGGATGACCCCGCGTGCGACCATCTCGCGCAAGGTTTGTGCGGGCAAGACCCCGAAATCCGACATGCTGCGTCCCCGATACAATGTTGCTTGGTGCTGTGCATATACAAGCAAAGCAGCGCAGGGAAGCCCAAGCAAGGCTGACAAGCAGAGCTTGGTTGCAAGTTGAATACGCCAAGCGTAGCATCTTCTGCATTCATGTAGAGGAGGGCATCATATGGACCGGGATACTTATGTCGAGAAGATGAAGGCCAAGATTGATGAATGGAATGCTGAAATCGCCAAACAAGAGGCAAAGTCGCGCGCTGCTCAGGCTGATATGAAGCAGAGTTACCAAAAACAGCTTGAAGAGATGAAGGCGCAGCGCGATGCATTTGAGGAAAAATTGCGCGAGGCGCGCGACAGCAACGAAAAAGCCTGGGGCGATATACGCGATGGAGTCGAGAAAGCCTGGCGCGACATGGCAGAAGCGTTTGACAATGCGATGAAACGCTGAGCAGACGCGCGCAACCGTAATAGAGTGGGGCGCTGGCTTGTTTTGAATAAATGGTCGGGCTAGCAGGACTTGAACCTGCGACCTTCCGTCCCCCAGACGGACGCGCTACCAGACTGCGCCATAGCCCGACGCTCTGTGCGGCTTATCTACCCGATTCACGCCTGAGGGCAAGGGTGAATTCTGGCGCAACGGTCAAATTCCGTGCAAGGGTTCAATTCGCCTTGCCCATGCGGTCAAGCAGCGCTTCCAGCCTTGTAAGCAATGGTGCCGCTTGACGTAGCCGTTCGGAAGATGGCGGGTGCGCCCTGATCTGTTGCGCCAGTTCCGCCGGTCGCGCTGTCGCGCGAGGTTTTGTGCGGCCCAGATTGGCGAAGGCATTCTTGGGGCCAGCCTCTGGCACTGGTGCCGTTGATGGCGCAGCAGGAACGGGGAAGGGCAAGACAGGGGCTTTTGCAACGGAATCTGCTTGCGCCGTGGATGGGGATGGGGATGGCTGATTTTCCTCAGCCTCAGCCTCAGCCTCAGCCTCAACTGGGGTGTGATCTGCCACTTCCGCTTCTTCAGGTTCAGGCGCAACAGTCGTGGCTGACGCTTCTTCCCGTTGGGCAGCTTCCGGTTGGGGGAGCGCCTCGTTATCCGAGATGGGTTGATCCACATCGGTATTAGGGGCTGGCTGTTGCGTGACAGTTTCTTTCTGGATGTCCAGAATATCTTCGGTCAGTGCAGGGGTTACCGCCAGTTGTGCAACATGGCGTGCGCCCTTCTCGACGAGAAGTTTCTGAACCCCGCGGATTGTCATCCCCTGGTCATGTAGCAGTGTCTTTATACCTGACAGCAGGCTGATATCCGCAGGCCGATAATACCTGCGACCACCCGCACGTTTTACAGGTTTGATCTGGGGAAATTTGCTTTCCCAAAAACGCAAAACATGCGCTGGGGTCTGCAATGCATCCGACGCTTCGCTGATTGTGCGAAACGCGTCCGGTGCCTTTCGCATGGTTATTCCTGTCTTCGATTACCCTCGGCCACACGCTCTTTCATCAGATGCGATGGACGGAAGGTTAGTACGCGGCGCGAAGAAATCGGGACTTCCTCACCAGTTTTCGGATTTCGACCCACCCGCGCATTCTTGTCGCGTACAGAAAAGGTTCCGAAAGATGATATCTTCACCTGCTCGCCATTCGCCAGCGCATCCGACACATGCTGTAGCACGGCATCGACCAGCGCAGAGGAATCGTTGCGCGATAACCCCACCTCTCGGAATACCGCTTCCGTCAAATCCATACGCGTCAGTGTTTTGCTAGACATCTTATCCCCCGACGATTTGCGACAGCATGGGGGAAAGTGATTTTCGAGTCAATATCAGGGGCTTGCTGCTTAGCGTTAAACTGCTTAGCCGCCCTTTACCAACGCAGTGCGACCGCGCCCCAGCTTAGACCGCCGCCAATCGCTTCGGTCAGGATCAGATCGCCCTGCTTGAAGCGCCCTTCGGCATTTGCAACGGACAAGGCCAATGGAATAGAGGCAGCGGAAGTATTGCCGTGATCCTGCACTGTGACGATGACATTATCCATAGGTACGCCAAGTTTGTGTGCGGTGCCCTTTATGATACGCAGATTGGCTTGATGGGGTACAACCCAGTCAACATCTGCCGCCGTCAGGTCTGCTTTCGCAAGCGCCTCTGTGGCAGTGCTTGCCAGTTTTTCGACAGCATGGCGAAACACCTCGCGCCCCTGCATCCGCAGCATCCCTGCAGAACCAGTGCGCGACACGCCACCGTCTACATAAAGCAGATCCCGGTAACGCCCGTCCGAATTCAGATCGCAGGCAAGCACACCACGATCCTTGTTTGATCCTGCGCTTTGCTGGCCTTCCAAGACGACGGCGCCAGCGCCGTCGCCAAACAGCACGCAGCTGCCGCGATCTGTCCAGTCCATGATCCGCGAGAACGTCTCGGCACCGATGACAAGCACGCGTTGCGCTTGTCCTGCGGCAATCAGACCGCTGGCATTGGCCAGCGCAAAGACAAACCCCGCACATACTGCCTGAATGTCGAAAGCGAAGCCTTTGGTCATGCCCAAGCCTGCCTGAACCTGTGTTGCCACGGCAGGAAAGGTGTAATCCGGTGTCGAGGTCGCGACGATAATCGCATCCATGTCATCTGCGTTCAGGCCAGCATCCGCAAGTGCTGCACGTGCGGCATGTATCGCAAGATCAGAAGTAAACTCGCCTTCTGCTGCGAAATGCCGCCGCTCTATGCCAGAGCGCGACACAATCCATTCATCACTGGTGTCCAGTGTCTTGGCAAATTCAGAGTTGGGGACAACACGCGAGGGCAAATAGTGGCCAGTTCCCCGAATCACAGGTCTTATCACGGTCATGATTGCCCTATCTGATTATCGTCTTCTGACCCGCTGTCATGGACTTTGCGGTCTTCTTTGTTCAGCAAATTTTCTTGTTGGGCATCGGCTGCCGATGCGAGCCGTTCTGCCATACGGTCCTGAAAGCCGGAGCGCGCAAGCGTGAAGGCAAGCTTGATCGCGGCCGATACCCCCGTCGCATCCGCCGAGCCGTGCGATTTCACCACGGTTCCGTTCAGCCCCAGAAATACCCCGCCATTCATGCGCCGCGGGTCCATCCGCTTGCGCAAACGGCCAAGTGGCGCGCTGGCAAAGAGTGCGGCCAGTTTCGAGGGTAGATTGGCCGTCAATTCATCGCGCAGGGTGTCGCCAATAAGCCGTGCAGTGCCCTCGGCTGTTTTGAGCGCGACATTGCCGGTAAAGCCATCGGTCACAATCACGTCGACATGGTCGGATGGCAGGTCATTGCCTTCGACAAAGCCCACAAAATCATACCGGCCGATTTCGGCGGCATCTGCAATCAGGCGGGCGGCTTCCTTGATTTCTGCGCGGCCCTTGTGCTCTTCAGTGCCGACATTCAGCAGGCCGACACGCGGGCGCGGTGCATCAAACGCGTTGCGATAATAGGCAGCCCCCATAAGCGCATATTGCAACAAGGATTCTTCATCTGCGCGGACATCTGCGCCCACGTCGAGCATGGTGTTGAAACCGGTTTTGCCACGAGAAGGCCATAGGCAGGCGATTGCGGGCCGGTGAACGCCATCCAGTTTGCGCAAGCGCAGCATGGAGACCGCCATCAGCGCCCCCGTGTTGCCGCAAGACACAGCCGCTTGCGCATGATTTTCGCGCAGTGCAGTCAGCGCGGACCACATGGATGTATCCCGCCCGCGACGCATCACCTGCGAAGGCTTGTCATCCATCTGGACAACATCGGGGCTATGATGGATATCGACGATATCCGCGAGGACTGGATGACGTGCGACTTGCGCACGCAAAACCGCTTCATCCCCGTGCAGGATGAAAGCTATTTCATCATTCTTGGCAGCCGAAAGCGCACAGCCTTCTACAACAGCAGAGGGGCCTTGGTCGCCCCCCATTGCGTCCACGGAAATCGTGACTTTGTTGCTTTTGGTCTGCGTCATGCCATTCGGCGTGCTTGTCATGTGTCACCCCGAAACGGGATACGCAGATTTACGCTGCGTCGTCTTCCAGGTCGACATCACCTGTCTGAGCAACAACTTCGCGGTCATTGTAGTGGCCGCATGACGGGCACACATGATGCGGGCGCTTCAACTCGCCGCAATTGCTGCATTCGTTAGGGTTTGCTGCCACCAGGGCATCATGCGCACGGCGCATGTTGCGACGGGAACGGGTAACGCGGTTCTGTTGAACAGCCATATCAGAGACCTCTGTATCAAGGCATCCGAACCGATTGCCCTGTCTGGGCGAGTTCTGATGCGAAAGCGAAAGTTGCGATTTGGCGCGGCATACACGGATTGCGCGTTGCTTCCAAGCCCCCAAAGCACGAGCAGCGCAAAATAGTGATCATTTATGACGCTGCAAGTGTTATTTATCGGATTTGGAGCTGTCGTTGTCGGGTTGCGCCAGTTTTGCCCTCAGATCGGCCAACCCTGCAAAGGGTCTGTGCGTTTTCTCGGGAAGGGGCGCTGAATCGGGTGGGGATTGTTCAAGATAACCCTGATCGGACAGTTTCGCGTCCTGTGCCCTTGGGAAAGGGTGGATGGCGAGGGTCAGCGCCTCGATCGCGATGGCGCTGATATCGATCTCTGCACCAAGCGCTTCGATGCTGTCATCTTCCGGCATCTCGATCTCTTGGGCCTGCGGCTGTGGCATGTCGGCAAGGAAGCGGCGCGTGACGCGTTCGTCGATTCGGCTTGTGACGGGTGCGAGTGTTATGGCGCAAGCCTGCACAATCGTGGCCCCCATCACCCCCACCAATTCCCAATCGGATTTGTTGAGGGGACGCAGTTCTGCCTTGAAGCGGAATTTCTTTATCGCCTCCAGGCCCAACATTTCAGCGATCTTCTGGCGATGCGCTGCGTCGGGCTGTATATCCATCTGATGTGGCTTGCGCCCGCCAAGCTGGCCTACCCGCAATGGAGGGTGCAAAGAAACTGAAGTTATGGGTTGTGGTGTCTGGGACAATTCGGACCTATCCTTGATTCCGGCGCATTCTTGCGATCATATAGGCGCTTTAGTTCCTTTCTTGAAGTGCGCGGCGTCCTTGTATATCCCTGATGCTGAAGTAAGCGCGCAGCATGGGCTGTCAAATCGAATGACGCGTGGATATTCCGATGATACGAATGCAAGCGTGTAGAGTGAGGAAGCAATAAGTTGATGAAAACACTTGCGATGCGGCTTGTCCTTCCAGCGCTGTTTCTGGCTTTGGCCAGTTGCAGTCCGGTACAGCGATTTCACGGTTATGCGCCGGATGATATGCAACTTGCGGAAATTGAAGTCGCCCGCGACACACGCGAAACTGTGGCCGAGAAAATTGGTCGGCCGGGCATGACCGGTGTGATGGAAGGTTCTGCTTGGTATTACGTCCAAAGTGATTGGGTGCATGAAGGCTGGCGTCCTCCGGTCGAGGTGCGGCGCGAAGTGGTGGCCGTCTCCTTTGATGAGGCAGGGCGGGTTTCAAACGTCGAGCGCTTCGGTCAGGAACAGGGTGAAGTGGTCGCGCTCTCTCGCAGGGTAACTTCGACCGGTCCCACGGGCATGACCTTGTTGCGCCAGCTTATGAGCAATTTCGGCCGGCTCAATCCGGCGCAGATGCTTAGCCGTTGATTCCCTGTAGGCGCGCGAGGCAGATCGCTTTGGAATAATTGTCGCATAGCTGTGATACCTTTTGCTGACAACAACTTGGAATTCACGCTGTGACACACGCAGAGCCCGACCAGCCCGACTTGTCGCAATTCAGTATCCTGCTTGGTGCTTTCGCGGCGAATATTGCATCCGAGCCGGAACAGATGGCGGCGGTGCAGCGCCTTAGGGCGGTGCGTTTTCGCGGCCAGGGCGCCTCGGGCGATTTGGACCGCTTTGATCCGCTGTCTCATCATCTGATGATAACCGCCCCGCCAAACCCGGCTGCGATAGGTGTTGCGCGGCTGCGTATCCTCACGACGCCTGACTCTATCCTCTCCAGCTATTCGGGTCAGTTCTATGATCTGGCAGAGCTTGCGCGAAGTGGTCGTCGTCTGGTGGAGGTGGGACGCATCTGCATCGACGAACACCACGCGCAGGATGTGGATGTTGCGCGTGTGCTTCTTGCGGCGCTTGCGCGCATAACCTCGGATTGTGCGGCAGATATGCTGATCGGGTGTGCCTCTTTCCCGGGGGCTGACCTCTCGCGCCACATAAATGCCTTGTGCTATCTCTTTGATCGGCATCTTGGACCCGCGAATGTCAGGCCGGGACGGCGCAAAGGTCTGACCCATATTCTGGCAAATGGCGATCATTCTCCTCAGGCAGCCGATTTGCGGGATGTCCCGGCGCTGTTGCGGTTATACCTTGGTCTAGGAGGGTGGGTTTCCGATCACGCGATATGCGATCATGATCTGGATACCGTGCATGTTTTTACTGCGGTCGAGGTGGCGTCTATTCCGCGCGCCCGGATTCGCGCGCTGAGCGCACTCGCACAAGAGGACATGCGCTGAAATCTTGATCAGCCAACGTTGTTTTCTTGTTGCATAAAACCTATATCCTATCGGGAAACTCAACGGCCTGCTTGCAGCAATCACAGGGAAATACAATGTCACCGCGGAGCGAGACTGAACAGCGGCGCAAGCCCAATATTTCCCGTCTGGACCCGGTCTGGGCGCGCATCCGAGAAGAAGCGCAAGAAGGAGTCGCGCGGGAGCCGCTGCTTGGAGGGATGTTTCATTCCTCGATTCTGCACCACCGCACGCTGGAACAGGCGCTGGCGTTTCGCCTGTCACAAAAGCTGGCCTCGGCGGAAATGTCTGAACAGATCCTGCGCGAGATCATGGATGAGGCACATGCCGATGACGCCTCTTTGGGCGAGGCGGCGCGGGCTGATATCGTCGCGACGTTCGAGCGTGACCCCGCATGCAACCGATTCATGAAGCCGCTTTTGTATTTCAAGGGGTTTCAGGCCGTGCAAGCCTATCGTATCTCGCACTGGCTTTGCAAACAGGGGCGCGCAGATTTCGCGAGCCTGTTCCAGATGCGCGTGTCCGAGTGTTTCGGGGTCGATATTCACCCCGGCGCACAGATCGGCAAGGGGATCATGATCGACCATGCCCATTCCATCGTCATTGGTGAAACGGCAGTAGTTGGCGACAATGTTTCGATGCTGCATTCGGTGACACTGGGCGGGACAGGCAAATCCGATGGTGACCGCCATCCCAAGATCGGCAATGGCGTGCTGATCGGGGCAGGGGCCAAAGTGCTGGGCAATATTCATGTGGGTGATTGCGCGCGCGTGGCGGCAGGGTCAGTGGTCTTGGAAGATGTCCCCGCGCGCAAGACTGTGGCAGGCATTCCCGCGCGGATCGTGGGCGAGGCGGGATGCGCGCAACCCTCACTGACAATGGATCAGTTGTTCAAAGGCGAGATTTGAACAGATCTGCGACTATGAGCGCGAGACATGTAAAAAAGGGGGCGCAACCGCCCCCTTTTGGCTATCAGGCCAGCATCGTGACCGGGTTTTCCAGATAAGCCACAACCTCTTTGAGGAATTCAGCACCCAGCGCCCCGTCAATTACACGGTGATCGACGGAAAGCGTCATCGACATAACGGTTGCGACCTTCAATTCGCCATCACTACCGACAACAGGTTTCTTCAAACCCGCCCCTACGGCCAGAATCGAGCCATGCGGCGGGTTGATGACAGCATCAAAATTCTCGATACCGAACATCCCAAGATTGGAAATCGCCATTGCCCCGCCGATATATTCATGCGGCGCGAGTTTCTTGTTCCTAGCGCGGCCAGCAAGGTCTTTCATCTCGGCTGACAGGGCGGAGAGGGACTTGAGATGTGCGTCCTTCAACACGGGCGTGAACAGCCCACCCTCGACCGCAACCGCAACGGCCACATCCGACGGTTTCAGCCGCAACATCCGGTCCCCGGCCCAGACTGCGTTGCAGTCTGGCACGGCCTGCAATGCCATCGCGCAAGCCTTGATGATGAAATCATTGACCGACAGTTTCACCCCGCGCGCTTCAAGCTGCTTGTTCAGATCGGCGCGGAATTTCATCAGCGCATCCAGCTCCACCTCGCGGCGCAGATAGAAATGGGGAATGGTCTGCTTGGCCTCAGTCAACCGGGCCGCAACGGTCTTGCGCATACCGTCAAGTTGGACTTCCTCATAGTCGCGCCCGTCATACATCTTGGCGACCTGCTCGGCTGATGGCCCTGTGGCCATTGCGGCTGCGGCAGGGGCGGCAGCTTTTGGTGCCGTACCGGCTTGGGCCGCGCTGACCTGTGCGGGCTTGGCATCTGCCACATCGGCCTTGACGATACGCCCATGCGGACCAGAGCCGCTGATCTGTGTCAGATCAATCCCCTTGTCAGCCGCAATACGCCGTGCGAGTGGCGAGGCAAAGATGCGCTGGCCATCCGCCTTGGGTGCAGGCGGTGCAGAGGGGGCCGGGGCTTTGGTGCCGCTCTCGGGCGCCGCTTTCGCGCCCGCATCGGCGGGTGGCGCCGCCTTTGGGCTGGCGGCCGCGCCGCTCTCGATATCGCTGGCGCTTTCGCCCTCGGCCAGCATCACCGCAATCGGTGTGTTGACCTTCACAGCATCGGTGCCAGCCTCGATCAGGATTTTGCCGATTACCCCTTCATCCACAGCCTCGAATTCCATCGTGGCCTTGTCGGTTTCAATCTCGGCAATAATGTCGCCAGAGGCGACGCTGTCGCCTTCCTTGACCAGCCATTTTGCCAGCGTGCCTTCTTCCATCGTCGGAGAGAGCGCGGGCATCAGGATTTCTGTTGGCATCGTGGTCCCTCCCTCTTAGCGATATGTGACCTTGCGCACGGCCTCGACCACTTCATCAGTCGTCACCAGCGCAAGTTTTTCAAGATTTGCCGCATAGGGCATGGGCACGTCCTTGCCGGTCAGGTTTATGACAGGCGCATCCAGATAGTCGAACGCGCGCTCCATCACGACAGAGGTGATGTAATTGCCGACTGACCCTTGCGGATACCCTTCCTCAACAGTGACAAGCCTGTTGGTTTTCATGACCGACGCAAGGATCGCGTCAGTATCCATGGGCCGGATGGTGCGCAGATCAATTACTTCAGCGCTGATGCCATCCTTCGCCAGCCGTTCCGCCGCTTCCAGCGAGTAGGTCATCCCGATGCCAAAGCTGACGATGGTGACATCCGTCCCTTCGCGCCAGGTTTTCGCCTTGCCGAAAGGCACGGTGAAATCCTCCAGATCCGGCACCTCGAAGCTGCGACCATAGAGAATCTCGTTCTCCAGAAAGATCACAGGGTTCGGGTCGCGGATCGCGGTTTTCAACAATCCTTTTGCATCTGCTGCCGAATAGGGCATGACGACTTTCAGACCCGGAATCTGGGCGTACCATGCCGCATAGCACTGGCTGTGCTGTGCGCCCACGCGTGCGGCGGCCCCATTGGGGCCACGGAACACGATGGGGCAACCCATCTGCCCGCCGGACATGTAAAGCGTCTTGGCGGCTGAATTCAAGATCTGGTCAATTGCCTGCATGGCAAAGTTGAAGGTCATGAATTCGACAATGGGCCGCAGACCGCCAAAAGCGGCACCAACACCGATGCCAGCAAAGCCATGCTCGGTAATTGGCGTGTCGATCACGCGGCGCGCACCGAATTCGTCCAGCAAACCTTGGGTGATCTTGTAGGCGCCCTGATATTCGGCCACCTCTTCGCCCATCACGAAAACTTCGTCCGCGGCGCGCATTTCTTCGGCCATCGCGTCGCGCAAGGCTTCGCGCACGGTCTGGGTTTTCATCTTGGTGCCTTCGGGCCAATCGGGCGTGGTATCGGCCTTTGGTGCAGCAGGGACCGGGGCCGCTGTCGCAGGCGCGGCGGTCTTGCCTTCCTCGCCATTCAGAGCCGCAGGCGCGGGGGCTGTTTCGGCCTTTGCGCCGTCAGTGGGCACCTCTTCCCCCTCGGTCACCAGTACGGCAATCGGCGTGTTGACCTTGACGCCGTCAGTGCCGGCTTCGATCAGGATCTTGCCCATCACGCCCTCATCGACAGCCTCGAATTCCATCGTGGCCTTGTCCGTCTCGATCTCGGCAATAATGTCGCCGGAATTTATAGTATCGCCCTCTTTCACCAGCCATTTGGCCAATGTGCCTTCCTCCATGGTCGGAGAGAGTGCCGGCATGAGTATTTCGGTTGCCATTGGTTCAATCCTCCCGCGCTTCAAGCGTAGATATCTGTCCAGAGTTCATCAAGCGCGGGCTCCGGGCTCTCTTTCGAGAATTCGGCAGCCTCGTTCACGATGGCCTTGATCTCTTTGTCGATGGCCTTGAGGTCATCCTCGGTCGCGTGTTTGCCTTGCAGCAGCAATTCGCGCACATGCTCGATCGCATCGCGTTCGGTACGCATTTTCTGGACTTCATCGCGGGTTCTGTATTTGGCGGGATCAGACATGGAGTGGCCGCGATAGCGGTAGGTCATCACCTCCAGAATATACGGACCCTTGCCAGCGCGGCAATGCGCTACAGCCTTTTCGCCAGCGGCCTTGACTGCAAGCACATCCATGCCGTCGACTTCTTCGCCCTTGATGCCATAAGCGGCACCCCGTTCCCAGAGCGACGGTGACTTGGTTGCGCGTTGAACCGATGTGCCCATTGCGTATTTGTTATTCTCGATCACAAAGATCACGGGCAGATCCCACAGCATGGCCATGTTGTAGGTTTCATAGACCTGACCCTGGTTGGCCGCACCGTCGCCAAAATAGGTGAAGGTGACGTTGTCATTGCCCTTGTATTTGTCGCTGAAGGCCAGCCCCGCACCAAGGGGAACCTGCGCGCCGACAATTCCGTGGCCGCCGTAGAAATGCTTTTCCTTCGAGAACATATGCATCGAGCCGCCCTTGCCGCGCGAATACCCGCCCTCTCGTCCGGTCAATTCGGCCATCACGCCTTTCGGGTCCATACCGCAGGCCAGCATATGGCCGTGATCGCGATACGATGTGATGCGCTTGTCGCCCTCTTTCGCAGTTGCCTCCAGACCGACGACGACTGCTTCCTGACCGATATAAAGATGGCAGAACCCGCCGATCAGCCCCATTCCGTAAAGCTGGCCAGCCTTTTCCTCGAATCGGCGGATCAGCAGCATGTCCCGATAGTAAGATTGCAATTCCTCAGCCGAAACATTTGATTTCGCAGTGGGTTTTCGTGTGGCCATATGCGGCGCCTCCTCCCGTGAAGCAATAGTTCAATGTTAAACCATTTCTTAGCGCAAAAGATGCATAGTTGCGAGAGTTTTTGCGCATGTCGGCCATGCAGGGGGCACAAGGCTGCTGAAGTTCGGTCAAACCGGCTTCGCGACAAGCATATCCGTGGGCGGCGCGCGCATCAGGTCACGCGCATAATTGCCAAGGGTGTTGGGGTCGCGCCCCGAATGGCTGCCGATCACGACCAGATCCGGCTGCAACTCATCTATGCGAAATTGCAGAACTTCATGCACACCACCGGGAACGATCTCGGGCAGGGAAAGCGTCTCGGGCAGCCCGTTGAAGGTCATGAATGTTTGGCGCAGCAACTCGGCTTCAGTCATTTCAGCACTTTTCATCACATCCGCTGTTGGCAGCTTGGCACTAAGCGGAAGCTGTAACGCATGAATTGCGTGAAACTCGCCTTCGGGTGCAATTGTCGCGGCAATCTGCAAGGCGTTGGCAGATGCGGGGGCAAAGGTGATGGAGCCTAGAACCTTGCGATAAGGGCGTATGGACTTGTCCTGCGCAATAAGAATGGGGCAGGGGGCGTGCTGTGTGATCCGCTCCAGGTTTGTAAGGCGCACGGTCTCTAACACCCGGCGTACAACATGCAGCCCCAGCACAATAAGGTCAGCGCCCACATCCCGCGCCAGTTGTGGCACAATCTGGCCGGGCTTGCCCTTGAGGACCTGACATTCCAAATCCAGTCCGGGGCAGGCGTCACGCAGTTTCTTGACCACAGCATCGGCTTGATCGACGGGATCAATGGGCTTGCGCAGCCTGAGCCTTTGCACTCTGGGCGCGCGCGCTTCGATGACATGCACCAAAACCAGCCGCGCGCCATGCGTGCAGGCCAGTTGCGCCGCGCGGCCTGTCACGGCGGCAGAACGCGGAGTAAAGTCTGTTGCAGCAACGATTGTTTTCAGGCGAAACACAGTCAACCTATGCAAGAGATGTCAGGACAGAGCAATACGATTAGCAGATAGTTTATGCCGCGTCACTTTTCTTTCTGACGCAGGAGTGTGTCGCGAATATCTGCTGTCACCTGCTCGGTCGGCAGGTCTTGTGCAAAATGGGCATTTTGGTTCAGATGCGGGAACCGTTCCGACAGGTCCTTTGCCAGCACTTCTGGCAGACGGGCCACCGTCGCGCGCGAGACAAGCATGCTTTCAACCGGTATCCCTTCGACATAGATGATCTGGTGATCATCGAACACCAGATGGTAATAGGTCACGAAACCGCCCTCGCGCTGCAAGACCTTGCGTCCGTCAACAAGGGATTGCGCCTGAATCAGCACCTCGGCGCGGCTGCCAAGCCGACGCTGGCCCCGCTGATAAAGAAAGATTCGTTGCAGCGGCCCAAGGGTTAAAGCACCAAGGTTGCCCAAGGTGCCCGGCGCGAATGTGACGGGCGCAAAAGGACCATGGGCGCGCAGCGTCACCTGTCCAATCCAGCGCAGGGCCCGAGCACCGTGATCCCGGGTGCGGACTTCCATTCCTGCTTGCAGCTTCTCCACTGTGCAAAGACTGCCATCGCCCATCGTAACGCGCGCGCCAGCCCCGAAACAGCCCTGCACCAGTTCAGACATGCGCAGCGCTGTCCCTGTCTCCTCCAAGGCGATCAGGGCATAGCCTGTTTCAGCGCGCATCGGGTTCAGCGGCAGGAACAGCAGCTTGTCACAACATTCAATGATAAGTGCTGTTGCAAGTTCGCCGTCCGAGGACATCAGCCTCATTTCGCCGCGGGTCCGCACCTCGCTTCCAGCCGGTAGCCCGGTCTGATTGGCGTCGTGATCCGGTGCGATGCGTGTCGCATCGTCAATCTTGAGCCGCAGATGCACAGGCGCTTGATCACGAGACAGGGTATAAATATCACCAAGACAGGCAAAGGCAGGATCGCTTAATATATCACCCTCGTTGATGCCCCAAGTGACCTGCAATGCCGCCGCTTCGAACACTTCACATTCATAATGATAAACCAAACGAACGCCTTTCTGATCTTTGCCCGCCTCATGCCCTATAGCAGCATATAATAGTTTAAAATCGTCAATATCGTGGCTGTCGCGCTTGCTGCAAAATTAAGGGCGCCGGATTCGGCGCCCTTAAAGGTATCATTTGCGGTTGGCACCGGTCTAGCGCGGTTCGTCTATCAGCCCTTTGATCAGGGCGTAGCAGGCGAAAAGCAGAACAATCGCAAAGGGCAGCCCGGTCGAGACAGAGGCCGCTTGCAGCGCAACCAGACCGCCACCAAGCAAGAGTGCCGCTGCGACCAGCCCCTCGAATATCACCCAGAATACGCGCTGGCTGACGGGTGCGTTGATCTTGCCACCGGCGGTGATTGTGTCGATGACCAGAGAGCCCGAATCCGATGATGTGACGAAGAACACGATCACCAGAACGATACCGACGACCGATGTGATCGCGGCCAATGGTAATTCGGACAGCATCCCGAAGAGAGAGAGTTCCGGCACATAAGCATCAATCACAAATCCGAACACCGCGCTTTCGGTGACCTGATTGATCATCTGGTCGATCGCAGTACCGCCAAAGGCAGTCATCCAGATGGCCGACACAAAGGTCGGGATCAGCAGCACGCAGGTTAGAAACTCGCGCACGGTCCGGCCCCGGCTGACACGGGCGATAAACATACCCACGAATGGTGACCAGCTTATCCACCATGCCCAGTAGAAGGCAGTCCAGCCCTGACGGTAGCCGTCATCCTCGCGCCCGATGGGATTGGATAGGGCAAGGATCTCGGTGAAATAGGCACCGATATTGCCGAAGAATTGCGTCACCAGCAACATCGTTGGCCCGACAATGATCACGAAGCTGAGCAGGATAATCGCCAGGATCATGTTCAGTTCCGACAAGCGCTTGACGCCGCCATCAAGGCCCCGCAGCACCGAAATCAGTGCAAGGCCCGTAATGCCTGCGATAAGGATGACCGAGAAAGTGACCGTGTCATTGATCCCTTCAATGCCGAAGACATAGCCAATCCCGGCTGATGCTTGTTGCGCCCCGAACCCAAGAGAGGTGGCAAGCCCGAACAGGGTTGCGAACACCGCCAGAATATCGATGATATGGCCGGGCCAGCCCCAGATACGTTCGCCGAAGATTGGGTAGAAGATCGAACGGACTGTCAGCGGCAAACCCTTGTTATAGGCAAACAGCGCCAGCGAAAGTGCCACAACGGCATAAATCGCCCAAGGATGCAGCCCCCAGTGATAGATCGTGGCGGCCATAGCTGTCAGGCGCGCGGCCTCGACGGTTGCGGGGTCTACCAGCACGCCATCGACAATGCCGATATCGCGCATCAGGGGCTGATCGCCCCAGGGTGTGGCAAAGTAATACGCGGGCTCCAGCACACCGAAGAACATCAGGCCGATGCCCATACCTGCGGCAAAGAGCATCGCAAACCAGCCAAGATAGCCATAATCGGGTGTCGCATCTGCACCGCCGATACGGACTTTGCCAAGCGGTGAGATAAGAATGCCAAGACAGACAATCACAAAGACATTGCCCGCCATCAGAAAGAACCAGTCAAAGCTGGATGTCAGATAGGCACGCAATGCGCCAAGCGCCGGGCCAACCGTGTCCTGAAAAGCCAGCGTGATGATGACGAAGGCGATCACCACAATGCCGGAAATCGCGAAAACCGGGTTGTGAATATCCAGCCCGAAGGGGCCGATTTTTGGTGT
>SLAT01000303.1 GCA_007126715.1 Roseinatronobacter sp. | reverse complement strand
CTTATGACCTTGCACTGCTTTCCGATTTGAGCGCGCATGGCGCTTTTGGCACTGTCGCACAAGAAGGTAGCCCACAGGAGCCGACATGACTGCCCCAAAATCCGTGCTTGTCATTTCCGCCCATGCCGCAGATTTCGTCTGGCGGTGTGGCGGTGCCATCGCCTTGCATGCGCAAAAGGGTTATGACGTGACAGTGGCCTGTCTGTCCTTTGGCGAACGCGGCGAAAGCGCGAAGCTGTGGAAAGAGGGCAAGTCCCTTGACCAAGTCAAATCAATCCGCCGGAGCGAGGCCGAAGCGGCTGCAAAAGCACTGGGGGTGCACCGGCTGGAATGTTTCGATCTGGGCGACTACCCGCTGCATCTTGAACAATCCGACAAGATGCGGCTGGTCGATCTGGTCCGCGAAGTTCAACCCGCCTTCATGCTAAGCCACAGCCAGTATGACCCGTATAACACCGACCACATGTACACGACCCAAATCGCGCTAGAGGTACGCATGATTGCGCAGGCCTGGGGGCATAACCCCGGCCAGACCGTTCTGGGCGCGCCACAGCTTTACCTGTTCGAGCCGCACCAGACAGAGCAGATGGGCTGGAAGCCCGACACCTTTCTGGACATCACGCCGGTCTGGGAACAAAAGCGCGCCGCAATGGAGGCAATGGGCGGTCAGGTGCATTTATGGGAGTACTACACCCGCGTTGCCCAACAGCGCGCCAATCATTTCAAGCGCAACTCGGGCGGCATGTCAGGCGGGCGGGATTGTAAATATGCCGAAGGGTTCCAGTCGATCTTTCCGCGCACTGTGGACGAGCTTTGAGGAGGGCGCGCCGTGACCATACCAGCCAATCCAAGTTTCGACATCGCCCATCTGGGCCATGTCGAGATGTATACCGACAGGTTCGACGAAAGCCTTGATTTCTTCACCCGTGTTTACGGGCTGAAGCTGTCTGCGCAGGATGAGACAAGCGCCTATCTGCGGGCTTGGGATGACTATGAATTTCATTCCCTGAAACTGACACGCCACCACACAACAGGGGTGGGTCATATCGGCTACCGCGCCGCAAGCCCCGAGGCACTGGCGCGCCGCGTCGCGGTGATCGAAGGGTCTGGATACAAGGTGCATGGCTGGAGTGATGGCGATATGGGCCACGGGCGCGCCTTTCGGTTCGAAGACCCGTTCGGCCATATGTTCGAGATCTATTACGACACCCGCCGCGCAGAACCCGATGCCACCGACCGCCCAGCGCTGAAAAACACCGCCAGCGCATTCACCGGCGCGGCGCCGCGCAGGCTGGACCATCTGAACCTGCTGGCCGCCGATGTGTCCGAATTCCGCCGTTTCATGGAAACCTGCCTTGGCAGCCGCGTGACGGAATATATTCAGTTGGATAATGGTCGGATCGGCGGATGCTGGTTCACTATCAACAACAAGACCTACGATCTGGCATGCACCGAGGAACATGGCGGTGGACATGCCCGCCTGCATCATGTGACCTATGCCACCGACCAGCGCGAAGACATCCTGCGCGCCGCCGATATCTTTTTGCAAAATGGCGTCCATATTGAAACAGGGCCGCATAAACACGCCATTCAGGGCACGTTCTTTCTGTATGTCTGGGAACCGGCTGGCAACCGGGTAGAGCTTGCAAATGCAGGTGCGCGCCTGATCCTCGCGCCGGATTGGGAACCCGTCTGCTGGACCGAAGCCGACCGCAAAAAGGGGCAGGCCTGGGGGCTGAAAACGATCGAGACATTTCACACCCACGGCACCCCGCCTGTAGACAATGGACAAGCGTGATGGGCATTGTTGTTCAGAACATTCCCCGCGCCGCGCCCGACGTGATCGCGCGACTGTCAAAAGCAGGCGTCGCCACCGTGCACGAGGCGCAGGGCCGCAGCGGGTGCATGGGCGCACGGATGCGCCCGATCTGGCGCGGATCAAAGGTGGCGGGACCTGCTGTCACCATCTCTGCCCCGCCAGGCGATAACTGGATGCTGCATGTCGCTATCGAACAGGTGCAACCGGGTGACATTCTGGTGCTCGCCCCCACCAGCCCTTGCGATATGGGTTATTTCGGTGATCTGCTGGCGACATCGGCCATGGCGCGCGGCTGCACGGGGTTGGTGATTGATGCAGGCGTGCGCGACCTAGCCGACCTCAAGGCGATGGGCTTTCCGGTCTGGTCCACTGCAATCTCGGCGCAAGGCACAGTCAAGGAAACGCTGGGGTCGGTCAATGTGCCGATTGTCTGCGCGGGCCAGCAGGTTAATGCGGGTGATATCATTGTCGCGGATGATGATGGTGTTGTTGTGGTGCCCCATAGCCGCGCCAAAGATGTGGCAGATAAGGCAGAGGCGCGACTGGCTTCGGAAGAGGCGCGCCGCAAGCGTCTGGCGGCAGGCGAGTTGGGGCTGGATATATACGATATGCGCCCAAGGCTGGCAGTAAAGGGTTTGAAATATGTCTGAGGCCGGGGGCAGTTATGGCGGATGACCGGGGCATTCCCTGCCTCTGGATGCGCGGCGGCACCTCCAAGGCCGCTGTCTTTCTGGCCTCCGATCTGCCCTTGGATGATACGGCGCGCGACAGGCTGTTGTTGCGGATCATGGGCAGCCCAGACCCGCGCCAGATTGACGGGATTGGCGGCGGCGATCCGTTAAGCTCGAAGGTGGCGATCCTCTCGCCTCCATCGCGCGAGGATGCAGATGTCGACTATCTGTTCTTGCAAGTCTTTGTCGATCAACCGCGCGTCACGGCGGCGCAGCCCTGTGGAAATATTCTTGCCGCTGTCGGCCCCGCCGCGTTAGAGCGTGGCTTGGTCGCGGCACAGGACGGTGAAACGCTGCTGCGCATCCATATGCGTAATACAGGTGAAATCGCGCAAGCTGTCATACAAACCCCCGGCAAGCGCGTCAGTTATGAAGGCGGCGCAGAAATTGACGGGGTGCCAGCGGCACATGCGCCGGTTCAACTGATCTTTCACAATATTGCGGGTGCAGTCTGCGGTGCATTGCTGCCGACGGGCAGGCCATCTGATATGATCGACGGCATCGCCTGCACCCTGATTGACCACGGAATGCCTGTTGTGCTGATGCGCGCGGCAGATTTCGGGCTGAGCGGACAGGAAAGCCCCGAAACCCTCGAAGCGATGAACAGCCTCAAGGCGCGGATCGAGGCCATGCGCCTGCAAGCCGGGCCAATGATGGGTCTGGGCGATGTGCGCGCGCAAAGCATCCCGAAAATGGCCCTTCTTGCGCCGCCAGTCTGTGACGGCGCTATCGCCACGCGGTTTTTCATTCCGCACCATGTGCATAAAGGGATCGGTGCGCTTGCCGCCGTCAGTGTGGCGGCGGGATGTGTGATACCGGGCAGCGTTGCGCACCCCTTGGCCGAGCAACCGGGCAGCGACCGCTTCCGCATCGAACATCCCAGCGGGTTGACCGAAATCCTGCTGGAGCGCGAGGGCGCGGATATATGCGCGGCTGGCTTCCAGCGCACGGCCCGCAAGTTGATGGACGGTCTGGTATTTCCGGCACCAGAGCGTCTGGCCTGAGGTCGCCAACAAGGTTTGCAGACACGGGCTTGCCTTGGCCCATCAGATAATAAATCATGTGTCCAAAGAACTTAATTAACCACAGGTTATGTCATGGACCCTCGCCTTCGCCTGCGCCACTTGCGCTGCTTTCTGGAAACCGCCCGTCTGGGCGGGCTTTCGGCGGCGGCGGAAGAGTTGTCCGTCTCCCAACCCGCTGCATCCAAGACCCTGCGCGAGTTGGAAGAAATACTGGGCGTCCAGCTCTTTGATCGCAGCACAAGGCGGCTTGTCCTGTCGCCAGCCGGACGCGTGTTTCAACAACATGCGGGTACAGCCATGCGCGCGCTTGAGGCCGCACAAGAGGCCGTGCGCGACGCCCCCGAACGGATCACACGGCTAAATCTGGGGGTGCTGCCAACGGTTGCAACCGACCTGCTGCCGCGCGCAGCCCTGAAGTATAACCAGGAAGTGCCGCATTGCATCTTGCAGCTGACAACCGGCCCCAACTGGCTATTGATGTCCCAACTGCGCGAAGGCTCGCTTGATCTGATGGTCGGGCGGATGCCGGATGCCGAGCATATGAACGGCCTGACCTTCCGCCAGCTTTACCCCGAGCGCGTGGTGATCGTCGTGCGACCCGGCCACCCTTTGCTGAGCGCGTCGGATTTTCCTGCCGCGCTTGCGAAATACAAACTCATGCTTCCACCCGCCGGCGCACTGATCGCGCCTGCGGTGCGGGGCTGGCTGGTCAGCGTGGGCTTGTCCCATCTCGAACCAGCCTTCGAAACTGTCTCTTTGGCGTTTGGAAGAAAACTGGTGATGAATTCAGACATCGTCTGGTTCATTTCTGAAGGGGTGGTCGCCGATGAACTCGCCTCGGGCGTGCTGACGACTCTGAATCCGGAAACCGAACTTCCGACAGGGCCGGTCGGGATTTGCCAGCGCGCGAATTCCGAGATGACGCATGAAACAGAGGCATTCGTAAAACTGTTGCGCGCAATGTGTGACACGATCAGGAACGGACAGCCCGACACTGCGTGACAATCACACGCCACAGCCTGTCACATCGCTGAAATCTGCCCGGCGCTGCGATTCCGCGGATTTCTAACAAGGAGGAAAGACAATGAATGTTTTGCCCCGGCCCTATGGTTCATTGCATCTGCGCATGGATGGCCCGGAAGAAGCGCCTGCATTGCTGCTGATAAATTCGCTCGGCACTGATCTGCGCTTGTGGGACGCGCTGATGCCGCATCTGACAGGCTGGCGCGTCATTCGCTACGACAAGCAGGGGCATGGCTTGTCAGACCTCGGCGATGGGACCAGCATCGGCGACCATGCCGCTGACGCCGCCGCGATTCTGGATGCGCTGGAGTGCCGCGCCACGCTCATCGGATGTTCAATCGGTGGCTTGATCGCGCAGCGACTGGCCGTTGACCGGCCCGAGTTGATCCGCGCACTGGTTCTGTCCAATACTGCCGCGAAACTTGGCACTGCTGAAAGTTGGAATGACCGTATCGCAACCGTGCAGGCAGGGGGCACCCGCGCCATTGCCGATGCGGTAATGGAACGCTGGTTTGCGGCCCCGTTCCGTGCAAAGCCTGAATTGGCGCTATGGCGCAACATGCTGGCGCGCACGTCGCGCGATGGCTATATCGCGGCCTGCCATGCGCTGGCCAGCGCAGACCAGAGGGCAGCGACAGCAGGCTTGAACCTGCCAAGTCTGGTCATTGCAGGAAGCGAGGACGGCGCGTCTTCGCCAGAAATCGTGCGCGCGACAGCCGATCTGATACCGGGTTCGGAATTTCACCTGATCGAGGGCGCAGGCCATCTACCCTGCATTGAGGCCCCGGCTGAAATGGCCGCGCTGTTGATACCGTTTCTGCAAAGACATGCCAGATGACATAGACGCATTATTTTTCACGAACGCGCCGCGGCAATTAAATCCGGGGTGCAGCCCTACATCGCGGGTTGCGGCACAGTGCCTTTGTCAACGAATTGCAAACAGCTTTCGACAATATGGCCCGCCCGGCGCTGCGCCTGTGGTGCAAGGGCTTGCAGCCTGTCATCGTCCGGGCACTCGGTCACGACACGTTGCCAGAAGGCAAGCTCTGCCAGCGCGATACTGGATTGCATGAACAGATGCGCATTCTCTTCCCGCGCGGTGACTACCTTTTCACTTAGAACTTTCCAGTGCTTAAACGCATGCGACAATGACCTGTCTGCTTGCCCCTGCGCAATCTGGGCGATAAAGCGCCCAAACTCGGCCGCTTGCGCGCCGCCTGCATGCCCAAGCCCGCGCTTGGCAAGGGTCAGCGCATGAATGCCATTCGCCCCCTCATAGATCGCGCAGATTCTTGCATCCCGGTAAGCCTGCTCCAATCCATATTCATGCAGATAGCCATAGCCACCCAGAACCTGCATCGCGGCCTCGGTCACACGCATTCCGGCCTCGGACCCGGCAACCTTGGCCATTGGCGTCATGAAATTGGCCAGCGTGTCATTCCCGCTCTCAAGCGCAACAAGCGCCGTATGGGCAAGCGCGCGTGCGGCAAGCGTGCGGCGATCCATGTCGTCCAGCATCCTGCGCACATCGGCATGTTGGGCCAGCGTGGCCGCGCTGCCATCGGGCATCCGCCCTTGCTGGCGCGCGCGCGCATAGGAGAGGGCGACCGCATGGGCGCGCGCTGCATGGGCGACGCCTTGCAGCGCCACATCAAGCCGCGCATGGTTCATCAGCAGGAACATCGCCGCCAAACCGTGACCGGGTTCCCCGATCAACTCCCCCTCGCAACCGTCAAAAACCATGTGACAGGTTGGGGAGGCGTGCAGGCCCATCTTGCGCTCCAACCTTTCAACCCGAACACCGTTGCGTCGCCCATCGGGCAGCAAGGCCGGACAGGCAAACAGGCTTAGCCCGCGCGTGCCCTCTGGCCCGGTTCGGGCAAGGACAAGATGCAGGATATTCTCGCTTGCATCCTGATCGCCGCCCGAAATGAAGATTTTTTCACCGCTGATCGTCCAGCCCTGTGGGCCATGCGTCGCGCGGGTGCGAATGCCCGACAGATCAGACCCCGCGCCCGCTTCGGTCAGGCACATTGTCGCAAGCCACGCCCCCGAGGCGAGAGGGGGAATATACCGCGCCTGCTGCGCTGGCGTTGCAACATGGCGCAAAAGCCGTATCGCGCCGGGTACCAGACCCGTCACCATCTGCAACGCATGACACGCGCCCGAAAATGCCTCTGACACCAGCGCTTGAATGACCGGCCCCAAGCCCTGCCCGCCGAATTCCTCTGGCGCGCTCAAGCCCTGCCAGCCGTCAGCGGCCAGATGCTTATAGGCCGTGATAAAGCCATCGGGCAGATGGACACGCCCATTGACCAACGCACAACCCTGTAGATCCCCCAAGGAATTCAGCGGAGCAATCCGGTCGGTGGCGAAATCCGAGAAATGCGCCAGCACCTCGCGCGCAAGCGCACTGTCCCAATCGCGAATGCCTGCCGCGCCTGCGAATTCGATGCTCCACAGGCTATCATCCAGCACAGACATTGTTCAGCCAAGCCCCAAAAGCCGCGCCGCGTTTTGTTTGAGGATCAGCGGGCGCACCTCATCACGGATCGGCAATTCGGCGAAATCCGCCAGCCAGCGATCCGGGGTGATGGCAGGCCAATCTGACCCGAACAGCATCTTGCGCTTCAGGATCGTATTTGCGTAATGCACAAAAATCTTGGGGAAATATTTCGGCGACCAGCCCGACATGTCGATATGCACATTCGGCTTGTGCTGCGCCACGGCAAGCCCCTCTTCCGTCCAGGGAAAGGACGGATGCGCCAGAACAATCGGTGAATCGGGAAAATCCACTGCCACATCGTCAATATGCATGGGGTTAGAGTATTTCAGCCGCATTCCCATACCGCCGCGCATCCCCGATCCGACACCTGTCTGGCCGGTATGAAACAGCATGATGGCGCCTTCTTCGGCAATCGCCTCATAGAGCGGATAGGCCATGCGGTCATTGGGAAAGAACCCCTGCATCGTTGGGTGAAATTTGAACCCGCGCACCCCGAAGTCGCGCACCAGACGCCGCGCCTCGCGTGCGCCCAGTTTGCCCTTGGCCGGGTCGATCGAGGCGAAGGGGATCAGGATGTCCGAATTCTCGGCACAGATACGCGCGATTTCTTCATTCGTGTGGCGGTAGAATCCCGTCTCCCGCTCTGCATCCACGCCAAAGATCACGGCTGCGATCTTGCGTTCGCGGTAATACGCGGCAGTCTGCTCGACCGTGGGCAACATGCCATCTGCACCAGCGGGATTGCGGAAATAGGCCGCCAGCCCTTGCTGAAATTCCAGATAGCCGTCGTCACGGTGGCAATTGCACGGCTCTTCAGCATGGGTATGGAAATCAATGGCGATGATTTCATCAAGATTGATGCTCATGTCTGCTCCGGTCATCACGGCGCATCGGGCGCCTTGAGGCGCGCGGTACGCTTCTCAAGGAAATCGCGCAGCCGCTCTTTCGCTTCGGGGGTTTCCGATGTCAGGGCGGAAACGATGGATTCGGTGAAAAGCCCATCCTCGACCGACATTTCCGCAATGCGCGGCAACGCATTCACAATCGCGTAATTCGACAAGGGTGCATTGGTCGCAGCAGCGCGCGCCAGCTCCATCGCCCGTGCAAGCGCCTGCCCCTTTGGCACGACATATGAAATGCCACCCCATTGCTCCATCTGCGCAGGCGAAACGATCCGCCCGGTCAGCATCATGTCCCCCATGCGCGCCGCCCCGATCAGCCGCGCAACACGCACCGAACCGCCACCGCCCACGAAAATTCCGCGTTGCCCCTCTGGTAGTCCGAAAAACGCGCTTTCATCGGCCACGCGCACATGTGTGGCTGCGGCCAGTTCCAGCCCGCCACCGACAACTGCCCCATGCAGCGCGGTGAAAAAGGGAATCTCGCCGCGCTCAAAGGTCGAAAAGATCGTATGCCAGCGCCGAGAGCCTTGGATGGCCTCGAAAAGTGGCTTGTCCTTATGCTCTGCCAGATCTAGTCCCGCGCAGAAATGATCGCCCTCGCCATAAATCACGGCGGCACGCGCCTCTCGCTGCGCACGCTCTGCCGCGTCGCGCAGCGCTTCGACCACCCGGTCGGAAATGGCGTTTCGCTTGCCCGGACGGTTCAGCCCGATGACAGCAACCTCGCCCTGCAACTGGTAGCTGACCAGCGCCTCGCCAGATCCATCCATGCCGCCTCCTCCTTTAGCTTCCAGGCACTATACATATATAGTTAGGTTAGTAAACAGTATTGTCGTAATACAGTTTTACTGATAACCAGTCTAGAGGGAGAGATCGGGCAGAAAGGGAGCGCGGTCATGGCAAGGTCAAATCCGGCACCGATCAAGGATGAATCCGGTATCGAATGGCTTTTGGGCTACAACCTGAAGCGCGCCTATATGATCGTGCGCGATGATTTCCGAAGGCAGGTCGAACAAAGTGTGCTGTCACCACGCGCCTTTTCTGTGCTGACGCTGATTGCCGAAACCCCGCGCCTGACCCAAAGCGAGGTTGCGCGACGACTTGGGATAGAGCGATCAGGGCTGGTTGCCATCATCGACGATCTGGAAGCGCGCGGCCTTGCCAATCGCACTGCGGTACCTGGGGACCGCCGCTCTCAGGCACTTCTCGCCACAGAGAAAGGATGCGCGCTTCACGCCCAGACCATGGCGCGGGTGCACGACCACGAGAAGGTCTTGCTCTCTGCACTCAGCCAAGCCGAGCAGGAACAGTTTTTGGCGCTGCTGCGCAAATTCCGCGCCGCACATGAGGAGGATGACACATGAACGATTTCACAAACGCCGCCGCCGTCGTTACAGGCGGCGCCTCTGGCCTTGGGGCCGCAACAGCGCGTGCCTTGGCACTGTCAGGGATGCGGGTTGCGATCTTCGATCTCAATGTCGAGGAAGGCAACCGGCTGGCGCAAGAACTGGACGGTGTCTTTTGCAAGGTGGATGTCGCCAGCCCCGAAAGCGTGGCCGATGGACTTGCGAAAACGCGCGACGATCTTGGCCCCCTGCGCGTTCTGGTCAATTGCGCCGGAATCGGGCCGGTGGCGAAAACGGTTTCGCGCGGCGCTGCGCATGACCCGGCGCTCTTTGCCAAGACACTCGCCATAAATCTGACCGGCACATTCAACTGCGCCTCACAGGCCGCTGCAATCATGGCGGCCCAAGACCCGGCAGGGCCCGACAATGCACGCGGCGTGATCGTCAATACCGCTTCCATTGCTGCCTATGACGGGCAGATCGGACAGATTGCCTATGCAGCATCCAAAGGGGGGATCATCGGCATGACCCTGCCAATGGCGCGCGATCTGGCGGATAAGGGCATTCGCGTTTGCACCATTGCGCCCGGGCTTTTCCTGACCCCATTGCTGCAAAGCCTGCCGCAAGACGCGCAGGACAGTCTGGGCAAGCAGGTGCCCTTCCCGCCACGCCTTGGTAACCCGTCGGAATTCGCCGCTCTTGCGCTCCATATCGTGACCAACCCGATGCTGAACGGCGAAGTGATCCGTCTTGATGGCGCAATTCGCATGGCACCAAGGTGACGGTGACGGAATGACCACGACAGACGCCCACTTTTGGCAGCCCCGCTTCGAGATCACGCATCGCGACGATGGGACAATTCTGATGCGCCAGTGTGACCCACTGCCGGATTACCTGCCGGTCGTGGCCGACTATCTGGACGACTGGGCCAACAAAACCCCCGACACCACATGGATCGCGCGGCGCGAAAATGGTGGCGACTGGCGCCGGATCAGCTATGCGCAAGCGCGCGACATGGCGCAGCGTCTGGGCGCCGCACTTCTGGCGCGGGGGCTGGGGCCGGACCGGCCCTTGCTGATCCTGTCACAAAACAGTCTGGAACATGCGCTTCTCGCGATGGGCTGCATCTATGTCGGCATTCCTTTTGCCGCTGTCTCGCCCGCCTATTCGCTGGTGTCGCAAGATCACGCCAAGCTGCGCGACATCGCGGCCCTTTTGCGCCCCGGCGCGGTGTTTGCTGATGACGCGGCGGCCTTCGCCCCTGCCCTGCAATCCATCGCTTCGCCAGACCAGAGGGTCATCAGCCTTGGCGATGGCGCAGATGACTTCGCCGCCCTGCTGGAAACACCCGCTTCAGGCGCAGAGCAGGCCCGCGCGGCCCTGCGCCCCGATGGGGTGGTGAAATACCTGTTCACATCCGGTTCGACCGGCAGCCCCAAGGCTGTCATCAATACCAATCGCATGATGTGTGCGATGGGCGCAATGATCAGCGATTGTTACCGCTTTCTGCGCGATACGCCCCCAGTGGTGCTGGACTGGGCCCCGTGGAATCACACGGCGGCAGGCAACAAGGTTTTCATGTTGGTGCTGGCGCATGGCGGCACGTATTACATAGATGATGGCCGCCCCGTGCCCGGAAAATTCGATGAAACCCTGCGCAACCTGCGCGAGATCGCCTGCACATGGTATTTCAACGTTCCTGTCGGCTATGACATGCTGGTTGACGCGCTGGAACAGGATCGCACGCTGGCGGCGACCTTCTTTTCACGCCTTGGAATGCTGTTCTATGCCGGTGCGGGCATGGCGCAGCACACATGGGACAGGTTGTCGGCACTTGGGCGACAGGTAACCGGGCAGGAAGTCCTGCTTGCCACCGGACTTGGCGCGACCGAGACAGCCCCGTTTGCCCTTGCCTGCACAGAGGTTCAAAGGCGCGCCGGGAATATTGGCGTGCCTGCGCGCGGGCTGGAATTGAAACTTGTGCCCACGGGCGACAAGCTCGAAGCGCGCCTGCGTGGTCCGACCATCATGCCCGGTTATCTGGGCGACCCTGTAAAAACCGCCGAAGTTTTCGACGAGGAAGGTTTCTATTGTCTGGGCGATGCCCTGCGCCCCGCCGACCCAGAGGATCTGGGCAAGGGGTTCTACTTCGACGGTCGCGTGGCCGAGAATTTCAAACTTTCAACCGGAACATGGGTTGCTGTCGGGGCAATGCGCGCAGGGTTGGTGGATGCGATGGGCGGGCTGATCCGCGATGCAGTCATCGTGGGAGAGAACCAGTCGGAACTGGGCGCATTGCTACTACTGTCCGAGCGCGCAAAGGCCATGCCCGTCGCGCAACGCAAGCGCGTGCTTGAAGATGCGCTGACCGCAGCGGCAAAAGCTGCCACAGGGTCATCCAGCCGGATCATGCGGGCGCTCGTACTGGACCAGACGCCCAGCTTCGACAAAGGCGAAGTAACCGAGAAAGGCAGCCTGAACCAGCGGGCATTGCGCGCCAACCACGCCGATCTGATAGCTGCGCTATACAAAAGTGACCCGCCCGAAGCGGTATTACGCGCAAAACTGGCCCGCGCATAGTCCGTATGAAAAGAAATTGTTTGATTTGAAACAATTTCTGATTTAGCATTTTTCAAATGCAACATAAGGCCACAAGATGACGCAAGATACAGGACAGGATTTGCTGCAAACCCAAATGGAGGATCGCGCGTCGGCCTTGCGGGATGATGGCCTGAACCTTGGAGAGTTGCGCCACAACACTGGCTTTCTGTTGCGCATGGCATGGCTGCAAGTCTCGGAGAAGCTGGAAGAAAGCGGTCAATCCGTCACGCTGACGGCAGCCGAATACACGATCTTGCGCATGATCGCACTGTCGCCGGGGGTGCGTCAGGGGCATCTGGCGCAGGCGCTTTACATCAAGCCCGCCGCGATGACACGCATCATCCGCAATTTTGAAGACCGCGCGCTTGTGTCACGCCAGATCCCGGACGGGGACAGACGCACTGTTCGACTGGCAGTTCTGCCCGCGGGTTGGACCGCATTGGAACAAGCCCGTTCCTTGTTCGGGGGCGAGGCCGAACATGAACGCGGCACTCTTAGCACCAACGAGCAGCAACAGCTTAACCGGCTGCTGCGCAAATTTTGCGGCTTGGACGGGTCCGATGCGCACGCGCCCTGATCGGGCGGGGTAAAAATACAAAAAATCAAGGTCATTAAACTGGGAGGAGAAAGACCATGAAACTGTCAAGATCACTTGTGATCGGTGCGGCTTTGGCCATGTGCACCACAACCGCCGCACTGTCGCAAAACCTGCGTGGCGCGGGTGGCGCGTCACAGGCGCATCCGTCCACATACATGTATGAACGCTTCGCCACCTATCTGGAAGAAGAGAGCGGGGGCAACATGAGCTTAAGCCTGATCGGTCCCGAAGTTGTCACGCTGACCCAGGTTCCAGATGCGCTGCAATCAGAACTGATCAATATCGGAAACCTGCTGCCGCTGTTTTTCGCATCCGACTTTCCACGTACCAATGTCGCGGGTGACATGGCCCTGATCGGCCGCCTGTCCCATGCGATGGCGCTGGCCATGACCGAATTCGTGGTGAATTGCGACCCTTGCCAACAGGAATTCCGCAACAAGGACATGGTGTTTCTGGGCGCGGGCGCATCCGACCCCTATGTGCTGATCACCACGACCCCGGTGCGCACAGCCGAGGACCTGCAAGGTTTGCGCCTGCGTTCGGGCGGCGCGCCTTTCTCGCGTTGGGCCGAGAATTTCGGCGCAACCCCGGTGAACATGCCTGTCGGTGAACAATTCGAAGGGCTCAATCAGGGCACCATAGACGGCACGATGAGTTCGATCGTAGACATGCTGTCTTTCCGCCTTGTCGACGTTGCGCGCTATGTCACCGACGTTCCCTTGGGCACCTATCATGTGACATCCAACTTCACCGTAAATCATTCGACATGGGCCGGAATGAACGAGGATGACCGCGCAACACTGCTGCGCGCGGCCAATCGCGCCAACCCGACATTGACCGATCGCTGGGGATTCCAGTTGCCAGAGGCGGCGCGCAATGCGGTTGCAGAGGCAGGGATAGAGGTTATCACCCCCGATGATGATCTGCTTGAAGCATCCAATGCTTTCGCTGCCTCGGACGCGGAATCGCGCATCAGCGCCGATGATCTGGCGGGCGATTTCGCAGCCCTTGTCGAGAAATGGACCGCCATCGTTGAAGACCTTGGCGACGACCCTGTTGCCCTGTCCGAACGCGCGATGGAAGAAATCTGGGCAAATGTCGATCTGTCGACATACGGTGTTTGAAAACTGACGCTGACGCAAACCTCTGGCCCAAGCGGCCAGAGGATTTCAGGATGAACACATGCACATGATGATCAGGTTTTCCGCCGGGCTGTGCCGGTTTCTATCCTTCATTGGCGGTGCCGCCGTCGTGTTGATGATGCTGCATGTCACGCTCGATGTCGTGCTCCTGAACCTGTTTCGTGTGTCGATGAATACCACCCCGGAAATCGTGGCGCGCTATTACATGGTCGCGGTCGCCTTTCTTCCACTGGGCTGGCTGACCTTGCGCAATCAGATGATCTCGGTCGAATTGCTGGATTTTGTCCTGCCCAAACGGGTCCGGGGGTATCTGGATGTGTTGATCGCCCTGACCGGAACGCTGATCTACGGCATGCTGACCTATGCAACATGGTTCAAGGCGCTGCGCGAGATGCGATCCGGCTCTTTCGTGGAACTGGTGCGTTTTCAGATGCCGATCTGGCACTCGCATTTCCTTGTTCCAATTGGCTTTGGCCTTGCAACCCTTGCCTGCGCGCTGATGACCATTGTGCTGCTCTCGCCCCGATCCCGCGAAGTGCTTGCCGCTTACATCGGGGAAGACACTGAATGAGTGTTGAAGTCGGTCTTTGGGGTGTTGCGATACTGATGGGCCTTCTGGCGCTGCGCCTGCCTGTTGCGCTGGCGCTGATCCTTGTCTCGTTTGGCGGCATCTGGGCGATGCTGGGCTGGAACCCGGCGATGGGCATTCTGGCCAATACCCCCTATTCCTTTGCCGCGCGCTGGACCATGAGTGCTGTGCCCATGTTCTTGCTGATGGGGTTTGTGGCGTATCACACTGGCCTGACCGGCGGGTTGTTTGATGCGGCCAAGGCGCTGCTGGCACGCCTGCCGGGGGGGCTTGCCATCTCGTCAATCTTTGCATGTTCGGCTTTTGCCGCCGTGTCCGGTTCGTCATTGGCAAACTCGGCGGCGATGGGGCGGATCGCAATTCCCGAAATGGTCAAGGCAGGCTACCGCCCGTCAATCGCGGCAGGCTGCATTGCAGCGGGCGGCACCATCGGCGCATTGATCCCGCCATCCATCCTGATGATCATCTATGGCGTGATCGCCGAAACCTCTATCGTTCAGGTGTTTCTCGGCGGTATCAGCATCGGTCTGATTACGGCTTTGTCCTATTGTATTGTGGTGTTGTGCATCGCATGGTTCCGGCCTGACATCATCCCCCCCACTGGCGCGGTCGAGGCCCCCGATCTATGGCACTCGTTGCGGCAAGTGCTGCCCATCCTGTTGCTGATCGCGCTTGTCTTTGGCGGCCTGTTCTCGGGCATGTTCACGGCAACACAGGCCGGAGCGGTCGGGGCATTCGGAACAGTCACGCTGGCCGCGGCAATGGGGCGGCTGACCCGCGACGTGATCCGCCGGTCCTTGAACGAAACGGTGATCACAACCAGCTCACTGCTGATAATCGGCATCGGCGCGACCATGTTCACCCGCTTTCTGGGTATTTCGGGCGTATCGAACCTGATCGCGTCATTTGTCAGCGATACCGGCATGAGCCTGATGCTGGTCCTGTTCATCATCATCTGCATCTACCTGTTGCTGGGCACCTTCATGGAACCGTTCGGCGCGATGTTGGTCACCCTGCCGATCTTCCTTCCCCTGATCGACGCGCAGGGGCTAAGCCTTGTATGGTTCGGGGTGCTGGTGGTGAAACTGCTGGAGGTGGGGATGATCACGCCACCTGTGGGCATGAATGTCTTTGTCATCAAGAATGTCGCCAGCCGGTATGTGATGGTGACAGATGTGTTCCGCGGGGTCTTGCCCTTCATTCTGGCCGATCTGGTGGTTGTCGCGCTGATCGTGGCCGTCCCCTCGCTGGTCTTGTTCCTGCCGGAACTGGTTTCGAATGCGCGATAAGGCGCATCGGCTCAATCTCCGCGCAAAACCACAAAGTTTAGAATCTTTCTAAGATAAAACTTGAAGTATCCAGTTTGGTAGACTACATTGCTCTTTAACGGGTAGCTAGCCGGTCGCCAGCCAGTCCCGTGTTGACGCATCCCGCATTTGCAACACGAAACAGGAGGGGTCCATGACCCAGACAGCGCAACAATTAACCGTTTCTGCGAAAGAAGCGATTTGTGAAGCACTTAATCAATCTGTGGCTGAAACAGCCGTCACCACAATGCTCGCGCAGAATTTTCACTGGAATGTAAAGGGCATGGCATTCGGGCCCCTGCACGCCCTGTTTCAGCAGATCTATGAAGACCATTTCACCGCGCAAGACGACCTTGCCGAACGCGTCAAGGCGTTGGGCGGTCATGCAGAGGGTCAACTGGCCGTTATGCTGAAGCGGTCCAAGATTGCCGAACATGACGGCCATGCAACCGCCGAGCAGATGATCGAGACATTGGCAAATGCGCAGGAAACCCTTGCAGCGACCCTTGCCGGAACTGCCGTCATTGCCGAAGAGAATGGCGATCTGTTAACGCAGGATCTGGTCATTGCCCGCGGTCAGGCACATGAAAAATTCGCATGGCTGCTGCGCGCACATCTGGGCTGACATGGCCTAAACTGGCGCTTTGACACCTTTCTTGTCACAGCGCTTGCGATACGCCTCTATCCAGTGGCGGTATTTCCCCATGTCATTTTGCTGATGCACCAAAAGGTCCAGAAAGGCCTTTTGGTGCGTTTCTTTTTTCAACTTCTTGAACATGGATTTCTGTGCCTTGGTCATCGAGCAACCAATGCAATGGCCGTCTCGTTTGAATTTGCACACGTCAATGCAGGGGGACGGGATCTTGCTCATGGTTATATCCTGATAGGCATCATTGGCTGTCAGCTTGGCTATTTTGTAAGGATAAGTTTGCCCGCGCGGGTAATGCGCAGAACATAGGTTTGGCCCATAAGGAATATATGCGCTGTCTGCCCCCCACCGGTCAGGCTTCTGGCGCAATGCAGGGGGACAGTTTCAAGACATCGATCAAACCCTTCAGGATGCGCCTGAGTGTCGTCAGCCTGCTTATGGTCATCATGCATGGGCTTCCGCCCTGCCCGTCAGGTCACCGCAGACCAACAAGGCACTACCCGCTTTACGTACGCATTGATCTCGCATCGGAATTCCACGTCACAAGCCGGATATGACCGGATATGATTATGCCGGGCTGACCTTGCGTCTGGCTGGGCGTCACCCTTTATCTGACAAAAACAATAGGGTATGTCAAGCCCGCCCCAAACACCGCGATCAAACCGAAAGCACCGCCTCCACGGCCCGTTTCCAGCGCGCCGTTCTGGCATCGCGCGCATCCGCGCCCATCCGGGCGGTGAACTGCCGCTCAACTGCCCACCCCTTGGCGAAATCCTCCATCCCCGGCCAGACCCCGGCGCGCTGGCCTGCCAGCCATGCTGCACCCAGTGCCGTGGTTTCCAACACCTGCGGGCGGTCCACCGGCGCGCCTATAATATCTGACAGAAACTGCATTGCGTAATCATTCGCCGCCATGCCGCCATCAACCCGCAAGGTGGGTTGCGCCCCCTCGCGCACCCAGTCCGCTTGCATCGCGTCCAGCAGATCGCGGGTCTGGTAGCCCACCGATTCCAGTGCCGCGCGGGCAAATTCAGCAGGGCCGGAATTGCGCGTCAGGCCAAAAACAGCACCGCGCGCTTCCGGCTTCCAGTATGGCGCACCAAGGCCGACAAAAGCTGGCACAAGGATCAGATCCTGACTTGGATCGGCCTGTTCAGCAAGCGCTTGCGTTTCCGGGGCCGCGCGGACCACCTTTAGCCCGTCGCGCAACCATTGCACCACAGCACCCGCGATGAAGATCGACCCTTCCAGCGCATAGGTCGGCTTGCCATCCAACTGGTAAGCGATGGTCGTCAGCAGCTTGTTGGTCGAGGTGACAGGCGTCTCGCCGGTATTGAGCACTGCAAAACAGCCTGTGCCATAGGTGGATTTCAGCATTCCGGGGGTGAAACAGGCCTGCCCGATTGTTGCGGCCTGTTGGTCGCCCGCCACACCCAGAATGGGGATCTCGCGCCCGAACAGATCGGCGCGTGTCGCCCCGAAATCTGCCGCGCAATCGCGCACTTCGGGCAGCATATCGCGCGGAATGTCGAACAGATCGCAAATACTCTGGCTCCAGCGGCCCTTGTGGATGTCATAGAGCATGGTGCGCGCGGCATTGGTGGCGTCCGTGGCATGGACCTTGCCCCCGGTCAGGTTCCAGATCAGCCATGAATCAACCGTGCCAAAGGCCAGTTCGCCCTGCCGCGCGCGGTCGCGGGCACCGTCCACCGTGTCGAGGATGTATTTCAGTTTCGTGGCCG